>CAZORO010000300.1:987-6998 GCA_964581845.1 uncultured bacterium | reverse complement strand
TTTATTGTCCCACTCAGGGAGGGTTAAAACCCTCGCCTTAAGGCGACGGCTTCAGCAAGTCAAGATACGCCTGTAGGATAGCAGGCGATGAAAGAATACCGTCATGGAGCCCATACAGTCTATGAGATCCATCTCCATCTGGTGTGGATCACCAAGTACCGTCGTCCAGTACTCACAGGAGAGGTTGCACAAAGAACCAGAGACCTGATCCGTGAGATCTGTGGAGCGGAGGAGGTGACGATTATGAAGGGGCATGTCTCGAAGGATCATGTGCACCTTTTCGTATCAATCCCTCCACAAATACCAGTCAGCCGGTTGCTGCAACGACTAAAAGGAAAGACCTCGTACAAGTTAATGTTGGAGTTTGCGCATCTGAGGAAGGCCTTTTGGGGGCGTCATATGTGGTCGAGAGGGTATTTCTGCTGTAGTTCGGGGAATGTGACGGATGAGGTGATTGCGGAGTACATTGCCAACCAGAACCAGGATATGGATGAGGACTTCAAGGTGGATGGTTAAGTCCATCCACACCTTGGCCCGCTTGCAGCGGGTGTCATCATGCCGGCCTTTGGCCGGAACAGGACTTACAGTCCGTTATAGAAGCCACCGCCTTATAGGCGGTGGTTGTTCACTCCGCCGTCCCTTCACGGTTACTTCGGGGAGATCCTTCCCATCTTTTCCGGCCAAGGGAGTGGTGTTCCGGATGGCTTGAAGCAGATCCTCCCCCAACCATGCGGACCGGAACCGCTTGACACACTGAACCCGCGCTAGGAAATGATCCACATGAATATCGAAGGGCTGGAGCATCGTCTCGAGCTCCTTCTTGCTGTATAATGCTGATGGTTTAATCTCGAACGGCATAATTTCCTCCCTCATAGCTCCCTTACATATCCATGCTGGTCGATAATTCTTAAGCCCGGTCGTTTCCGGACATTCTCGGCGAACCAAAGCCCCAGACAGGTTCCCAACACAAGGTCATCATGGTCCGATTCTCTCCACGCTTCATAACTGTCATGCCCGGTTTTGGTATTCACCTTGATTTTGAATGACAGCATTTCCTTGACCATCTCCGATAGAAGTGGGAGGTTGGCCGCGATCTTGAGCCGTCCGGTTTGCAATAAAACAACGGCATTCGATACCAGATCCCGCTTGGGGAGGGTGTACCCGTGCCCGTCATGGCCGATGGTGTTTCCTCCACTGATCGTCACCGGGAGAATGGATCGCTTGGGGAATCCGGACTCTTTCAGATAATCAGTGATCGGCCTTCCCAGCCCGGTTGAATCGACAACAAGCCATGTCTCCCCCATCGCCTGCAATTCAAGCGCAAGCTGTTTTACCCGCTCGATTTGCGTTGGATATGGGGTCCCCATGGCGAATCTCTCCAGGTGTGTAAGTGAGTGTTTTCTGTCCCCTGTGGTGCTGTCCATTTCCATCCCGATGACCGCGAGGGCAGACCAGTCAGACAAACTTGCCGGGTCATACCCAAGAAAATAAAACCTCCGTGGCTTAGGCGAAGCGATATCCGCTCCGTCGATCAGGCAGTATCTGCCTTCGCTCACCATGGTTGATGTGTTTCCCATAGCTCTCATTCTCCCCGATCTCCAGCGCCGTCACGTCTGGATCGATTGCCGACTGAATTAGGTCGTAACTGAAAATGTTGTCCTCTGTCTCGCTAAACTCACACTCGTATTCCTGCCGGTACCACCACTCACCCAACGCCTTCCGCTCTTCCTCCAGGAACTCCGGGGGTATCCGAGGGCACTCTTCCGCCTTCACCCTGATCCGCTCCCAGCCGGGGCCACCGTTGGTCCATTCCTCGAAGAAGTGGCCCCGCTTGCCGAAGGGGGTACTCAACAGCATTAGGGAACCACCACTCACCGCAAGCATGGGACGAACCGCCCGGTAAAGGTTATCCGGAACCCGCGCGGCCTCATCCTCGATAATCAACGCCGCCCCGCTGAAACCCCGGATGGTTCCTTCCTTGCCTGGGAGTGAGACGATCCTCGAACCGTTCAGGAAGCGGATACTGAGTTTGTTTTCTTCAATCAGCCGGGGCCGCCGTGACAGCATATTCAGGAATCCCAGCGCCTTGCCGAACAACTCCGAGGATTGCCGTAGGCTGGGACTGACCAGAAGGATCAGAGATCCCGGCATAATCAATGCCCGGTGAAGTGCCAGCGCAGCTACCACCGTGGACTTGCCGCTCTGCCTACAGCAATTCAGGAGAACCCTTTTCCCCTTCCCCAACAGAACCCGTTCTCTCTGCCATGGATCGGGATGAAAACCAATGGACCGGGAGAAGTTCACGGAATCTGAATCCACCGCGAAGAGATTCTCCTGTGTCCGGGCCAGAAGCCGCGATTCAACCTTCTGTAGCCGGAGTGCCGGAATCATCCTTGACCATCCCCTCAAGCCGCTGGAGCCGTTCCTCGAAGTCCTTGGTCTCCAATGCCTTGCAGAATAAACCGAGTACCTGGCCAACCATTTCACCTTCAGCGGGAGTCAGCGTCCCATCGGCTACGGATTCCACCACCCGTCCCATGACCTCCACGGTATCCGAACCACTCTTGACCTGGGGAATGGATTCCAGGATCACAGGCCTGTCTTTGCGGGGTGGAATGATCCGGTCAAGGCAGAGCCGGAGAGCCAAAGTGTCACCTGCAAGAGCCAGATCCACAGCCTTTCGGGTAAGTTTTTTTGCCTCACCATCCAGAAGCGATTGGGCCGCCATGGTCGTCGAGTTCCGCCGTCCTTTGGGCTTCCCCGCCGGATTGCCACTCTTGCCTTTGGCGAACGGCCTCCCCCTCTGCTTTCCCGGTGTATTTACAGCGTCCATGGGTCCCACTTCCTCACTTTTCATGGTGGTCTTTCTGGGGATTCAATATCCTTTTCAGACGTGCCTTCCGATTCGCTTTCCAGCGTTTGAGCATCCCAGACAAATTATTGACCGGCTGGTCATCTTCTCGATCCGAAGAATCGTCATATCCCAACTGGGAGCGAATCCATGCGTTCATCTTTTCGTTCGTCTTTTCTCTCGTCATCGCCTTCCCCCGAAACCCATAGATTCTTCCTTCTTCAAAAGATCCTCCACACGTAGAACTCCAGCCTGAGCGGAACGGTGGTCCAATGGAGCAGAGAAGGTAACGGCCAAAGCGGACTTCAGAGCCACTGCCACGGAACCTCTCGATGCCGGGTAAAAAGTGGACCTGGGATAGACAGGATTCCGGCACCCGAAGGTCTTCAACTCAGCGGACACCTCTGCTCTTTTCGCTTCGTATTCCTCCCGGTGTTTTCGTAAGGATCGGATGGCATCCCTGAGAGTGAGCCAATGATCCACCACCTCTTGAGCCAGCGGCGTGATCTTGCCGTGATGTTCTGCACACCACGCCTCGAACGCATCAATCACTTCTGGAATGGATTCTTCTCCAAGTTCATGGATCGCCTCTTTGAGGAGAGGGAGATCACGCTTGGCCTCTGCGATCTCATCCCGGAGTCTATCCATCCGCTCCACTAATCCGGCACGTTCTTTGAACTCACCCCCGCGCTTCAACATCGTCAAGTTTCCATCCCGGAGTTCCTCGGAAAGCAGACTGAGCTCCAACTCGTTTTCTTCGATCTTTACAGCCTTCTCTTCCCATTGCTCTCGAAGGAGCTTCACCCTCTCCAGGAGGGAGGTGTCTTTCGTCTTCGCCATCTTGTTCATCATCCTTTCTGATTCATGGAGGGGGCGGATCGCGGATCGGTCACCGCCCCCACCTCGGTTTCATTGCACCCATTGGAGGATTGCTTCCCCCAGCCGGACTGGGCCGGTAACCGGATCACATCGCTTGAGTACATCCGGAGTCACCCCCCCGCTTCCGTTGTGGCAGTCTGTGAAGAGCCGGGCCAGAACCACACGGGGATCACCTTTCCCGTAGGTTTCGACCAAGCCGGGAAGGGCCTGCTCAACCTTCCTCACCACGTCTCGAATCGCCTGCTTTGGATCACTTGTCATCTTGCTCACCTCCCTCCCTTTTGAGGTCTTCTCGATACCTTGAGAGACCTACTAAAGTTCTCGTTACAAGCCCCTTCTCCAGGGGCCATTTTCTCTTAGATAAAACCGGCTTCCTGATAAAATATCAGGCAGTCATTTCTCCCTTACCGGTTGATCTTCCTACAGATCCATGTCACCCGTGCTTTCAGGTTACCTGAATCCGTCAATAATTCTGCTGGATTATGGCCTCCAGTCCTTGGCCGACTCGGTCCACTTGGCTACCGTTTCCGAGTCCACACGCTCATACCAATCCTGCTTCTTCTTGTACACGCGCCACTTCACCCAGTCCTGTTTCTGCTCCTCATCCAGACCGCTGAGCGTGATTGTCCACCCGTCCTCACGGACCAAGGTGAGAGCCAGCGGTTCCAGCGCCCCCGTCACCTGGCCCGCCTTGGACTGGACCAGGTGCTCGTATTGTGACCCGTTGGTCCACCCCAGCGGCCTGAGCAGGAAGAACACCCACCCATCCGCCTCATGCAGAACCACCAGGGAATCACAGGTGTCCTGGGTGACATACTCGCCTGTCTCATCGTGGACCACATACCGCGCCCCCACCGCGTTGATCCGGCGGATGACCGCCATGAGGTTATCGTTCATCCGTTTATCACCTCCTCATTTTCGTTTGGACACATGGCTAAGAAAACTAAGAAAACAAAAAAGGGGGCCATGGATTACCCACAGCCCCCGCTCTGGTTGGCCTATGCCGGAACCAAGCCGCCTTCGATCACCTGAAGTTGATTTCGTAATGTGAGAACGTTCATCGGTAAAGGATGGCCCTCTGTTTTCCGCTTCTCTTCTTCAATCTCTCGTAAACGTTGATCGATACAAAAAAGGAATGTCTCCAACGTGACCTTTTTCGCCGAAGGATCAGGGAGCCTTATCAGATTCTGGGGATCTGGTTCTGGTTCTGGTTCTTCATGCCCAAACCACTTCTGGTTATCGGGATCGCGATCATACTCCTCTTCTTCTTTTCGCCGCTGTTCTTTGAGTTGACGATCCGCCTCCAGAAATCGGGATCTTTGTTCATCCAATCTCTTCCTCCATTCAGGAGGTAGAGGGGGTTGCCCCTTTCGCCGAAGGAGAGAAGCGGTTAAATGGCTCGATACAAAAAGCCCCATGTCTGCGAGTCTTTCGGCGAACTCCTTTCCTTCCTTATCTGAATCAATGGGGCCAATCAGTACCTCTATGGAATTGATCGTGTACCCCATGGCCCGCAGCTTGGTGAGGGTGGGGGTAGGATCTTCTTCGTGGGTGAAATGCACGGGTACAGCATAAATATCATCGGTTTCGCCACTGCCATCATTCCAGAATAGATCTACCCATTCCTTCTCATCTTCGGGAAGTAAACCGGGAGCAAAAGCTTGGGGCTGGGAATCCGCTTGCAACGGGGTGGGGTTTTCGTTGATACTCGAGCTAGACATGGTTCGATCCTCCAGTGATCGGGCTACGTTCAGGGCGGGGGGATGCGCTAACATCCTTCCGTCCGCCTCTGTCATTCAAAACTCTCTCAGTGCCGTTCTCATTCCTCCATTCGACGTGACAGCAAAAGTGTAAGCCGGGAGAGATCCGGTTGTCCAGATTCATCCCCCGGCTTATCACAAAAAAACGGATACCTGATTGAAAGTCAGGCATTCACCCCGTGCCTAAAAGTTTCCCAAATCGGGGCTAAAATGGGCCGGAAACCAGCGCCAAGAGGGTGTTTGACAGGTCTTTTAAAGATGTTCGTAAGTGAAGTGATTTGAGGTGGTTATTGATGGTCGGGGCGACTGGATTTGAACCAGCGACCACTTGACCCCCAGTCAAGCACGCTACCAGGCTGCGCCACGCCCCGACTCTATACAAACCATACCAACTTCCCCTTCCCTTAACAAGCCGTGAAGCTGGTCTCCCTAGAATCAATCCGCGAGATGAATCCGGATGGGGGACAACCTGGTCTTCATCTCCCGTTGCTTGACTTCATCTCCTCTCTTCCTTACTTTTG
>CAZORO010000300.1:0-977 GCA_964581845.1 uncultured bacterium | reverse complement strand
CAAAGATCAGAAACAAAGCACATGCACAATCCTTTAGAGAGCCTATTGCCACAATGACAAACCGCCGCGTTGTAATCACTGGTGGAGCTGGGTTTCTTGGTTCCCATCTCACAGAGGAACTGCTTAATCGAGGTGATGAAATCATTGTCCTGGACAACTTCATCACTGGGAATCCCGATAACCTTGCACGCCTGCCCCAGGATCATCTCACCATCATCAAGAAGGATGTGACCACCTTTATCGCTATCGAGGGCCCAGTCGATCTGGTTCTCCACTTCGCCTCCCCTGCCAGCCCGATCGATTACCTGCGTCTCCCCATTCAGACTCTTAAGGTGGGTTCTCTGGGAACACATAATGCCTTGGGGCTCGCCAAGGCCAAAGGCGCCCGTTTTCTTCTCGCCTCCACCTCCGAGGTCTACGGAGACCCGCATGTCCATCCCCAAACCGAGGACTATTGGGGCCATGTCAATCCTGTCGGCCCACGTGGGGTTTACGATGAGGCCAAGCGATTCGCCGAGGCGATGACCATGGCCTACCACCGTGCCCATGGAATCGAAACTCGTATTGTACGCATTTTTAATACCTATGGCCCTCGGATGCGTCTCAACGATGGACGTGTTGTGCCAGCCTTCATTGCCCAGGCTCTCAAGCGCGAGCCTTTAACAGTTTTCGGGGATGGACATCAAACCCGTTCCTTCTGTTATGTCTCCGATCTGGTGGAGGGGATTCTACGACTGGCCGAGAGCAACCACCCCGGTCCTGTCAACATCGGCAATCCAGCGGAGTTCTCGATTCTTGACCTGGCCCGGGAACTCTCGGATCTGGTCGGGATACCTCTTAATCTTACTCACATGGATCTACCGGTGGATGATCCCAAACAAAGAAAACCGGACATTACCCTCGCGCGTCAACTCCTCGACTGGGAGCCGAAAGTACAACTGCATGAGGGTTTACGTTACACGCTGGACTGGTTCTCC
>CAZORO010000299.1:0-7000 GCA_964581845.1 uncultured bacterium | reverse complement strand
AGGAAGCCAATAAGTTTTTCCCAAAATGGTTCCAGTATGCCAAGGATAACTTCGAGACTCTCCGGAACCTCATCGTTCTCTCACCTCCGCCGGCACCCAGTGTGCTCGAAACCTATGCTCACCCCAGTCCATCCGGGGATAAATGCATCATGGTATTGATCAACACAAGCTTTTTCCGAATGAACCGCAAACTCCCGATCAATGAATCGATTGGATTGGGGGAAAATTCCTCAACCTGGTCGATTCGAGAACGTTTTCCCGTCGATCGATGGAGTCTTCTGGATGGGCGGACACGTTGGGAGTGGGGAAAGGAAGTCACAATTAGTGTGCCGCCCAAATCCACGATGCTTCTGGAAATCCTCCCCTACGAACCGGTCGCCGGAGAACAGATCCGCTGGTATGGTTTCAATCCGGATGAAAAGGGGGAGCTTCTTTCGGAAAATCTTTGGTCCTTCCAGGACGAACAATCCAAAACCTACAAGGTTGCCCTGGAGATGGGGGAGGGGCATTTTGTTCAATCTGTTTCGGCCCGCAATCCTGAACCACTCGATCCATTTTCCACTTTGGATGTTCGGTATCGGGAAGGTTGCACGCATTTTTCCCTGACTTTTCCTGGAAATATCTTGTCCGAACCGGTTCAACGGGAGATTGTTGATTGGGTGGTCAAACCGGGTTCTCTTCAGGAAGGCCTAGCCCAAGGATGGGAGAAGAAAATCGAAGGTGAAGTAACTCGTTTCCCTCTTGACTCGATTCGAGATTGTTCCCATCCAGATAAGCTCATGATGGATCCGGCCTCTCTCGAGTATGAGGGTGGCAACATCGGCAAATTCATGGGAACAGTTTTATACAATCCCTGGTTTTGGGAAATGCCGCTTGAGGTGAAATTGGAAGTGGCCGAAGGAAGTGTCCCAAACGTAACCTCCATAATCGAAAGCGGTCCGGAAAATACTCCCATCGGTCCGAAAGTTTTTCCCGCTTGTTCCGAGTATTGGCTCTCGACGGCACTAGACCGGATGGCGGTGCAACAACGTGGGATGGGGTACACCCCCTACTTCAATGAACATATGTTTATCCCCCTTCCCTTCGCCGATTACAAAAACATCGAGGATATCCGGGCCTGGATCAATGGGATTCCGGCGCTGGTCGAGAAAATGGACTACCTGATGACACCTCCATTCATGGTGGATTTTGAACATGGAACCAAGGATTTTCTCTACTACCTCGATGGAAGTAAGAACAACCTGAAAACCAACTGGTGGGACAATCCAAAAAATAATCAGATCTCCCTGTGGATCAAGTGGAAAGAAGCAGGAACAGGAAAATGAGTAAAGTATGATGAACATGGATCGTTTTCCCTGTATCCACCTCCCTTTGGTTTACGTTATCGTCGTGTCCTTCATGGCGACCCATATCAGCCATGCCGAGATTGAGGCAATTTCTGAATTATTCGAGGATGTTACTGGAGCGGACCATTACCGCTTTGATGCCAAAGACAACCACGCGGTGGGCCTGGACACTATCAAGATCATCGAAAACCCTGCCGGAGGGTACATCGGTGTCTACCATCACTTACTGAGCGGGGAGTTCCAGGTACGGTTGGGAACCTCCACCAATCTGCTCAATTGGACATTCCAAAGAACCTTGGCAGCTAATGCTTCTCAGCCCACGATCGCGTACCATTCGCCGAGTGGTGGCTTTTACCTGGTTTATGAGCAATGGATGAGTCCGGGCAGTACCGGAGCCTGCCATCTCAAAATTGATTACTATGGCAGCGTGAATGATCTTCTCAGTTCAGCGCCAACGGCCACCTTCGTTATACCGCATTCCACCTTCAATCCCTCCAACCTCGAGGGGACACCCAATGTCTATACCATCAGCACGGATGGGAACACGCTCGATATCGGATATCATTTTTTCAATTCAAACATTTCGAGGGACTGGAACGCACGAGGAACGTTGACTGGCTTTTTCAGCGGATTCCCTGTTTGGAATTCCCACATCGAGGCGGTCTATAACAACAAGTTGTTTACCGAGGGAGCGGGTGGAAACCTGGGTGACCGGGATTATGGATTACTCTACGGCAAAGAATTCAATGTCCAGGAAGGCCAGCTAGTCCAGTTTGATTTCGGATCATGGCGATCCTATCTGTATGATTACGAAACCGCGGCCTTTCACCTACTTGATATAAAAACACCGAAGGGCTCCACCGCGTTCGGAAATCCAACCTTCACTGTCTTGAAACTTCCAGGAGGAGAAATGGGGATTGTGGTGACCTACTTCCTCTTCAGCGAAGGCGCGGCCTCCGGGGAGGCAGGCCAACTCATCTTCTACCAGGAGCTCCCGTCTTCCTCAGTTTCACGGTGGGGGAGATACCACTAATTTTGTATGAGCGTGAAGGCATAGATTTCAATCAATCGATCTTCGATGCCTGCACGCCCCCCAGGTAAGCGACCTCCTCGGTCTTCTTACGGTGCAGGCGCTGGTAGGTGTTGGCGACCTTATGGACATAGCGGTTAGTGGCGGGGATCAAATGGAAGTCGCCCACCTCACGTAAGCGTGTGGGACCGGCATGGTAAGCGGCGATAGCATTGGTCCATTGCTGGGCGGGTTCCAGGTCTTCATATTTCTTAAACATGAGGCTCAAGTATTTGCAGCCACCTTGGATGTTCTGCTCGGGATCATAGGCATTACGCACCCCCATCTTGGCGGCCGTAACCGGCATGAGTTGCATGAGTCCCTGGGCGCCGCTGCTGGAGGTACAGTTCGGATTCCAATCGCTCTCGACCGTGATGATGGCTCGTACCAGGATCGGGTCAAGTCCATATTGCCGGGAATACTTACGAATCATGTCGTGGATCGTGTTTCTGGACCTGGCTCCATTCCCGACAACAGGGGGCATACGGTCAGTGAAAGCGGGGACCTGCTGAAAGGGGAAGGCAGCTGTCTCGATTTTCACCTCGGGCTCGATGGGCGCTGGATTGATTACCAGTGAGGGTTGGGGTTGTTCCAGGTTGAATGAGAGTTGATCCAGTTGCGCGCGCATGTCATCCAACTGGAATCCAGTGGGATCCAGCTTTCTCAATGGCATCAAAATCGCGGAGTTGCTGGATGGTTCCACAAGAGTAAGATCCTTCAGTCTTCGTAGGGCACGCTCAATGGTTTCAGGGTCTTGGGCGGCCTTGATAAAGGCTTCGCGCGCCCTGGAAATCTGATTTTCCGCGGCATATCTTTCACCAACCCGCATCCAATAGAGACCTGAGGATTCGCGTTCGACACTCTTGATGGTCTGACGATCCAAAGTCCACAGACCCGCCCCATCCATCTCGAACGAAACTGTGGCGGCATCCTCACGGATAAGGATTCCATCAATTTTTTTTCCACCAGCCAGATGGAAGATGTCGGCGAAGGCATTTTGACAGAAGAACAATCCGCTCTGGTATGCGGACAAAACTGCTATGAGTGACAGATACCAACCACTCCTGTACGCCATGTTAGCCCCCTCTTACGCTATGCCCAGCATCCTATCCCCTCACCTCAGAGAGAGAGGAGAACAGCGGGTAGGATCCTTCTATCTCTTTCCCGCCCGGCGCTTCCCTAAGAATGCGACGATGAGTTTTTCCAGTGGTGTATCGGTTAGCACCCACTCGTAACCAATTTTGTGCTCCAGGCACCCTTCCCGGTAGAAATCGCGGACCTCCTCGATTGCTTTCCGATAACCGGTACGTAACCGGACTGGATCCGAGTCGATGCTCTCGGTTCCTTCCGGATCCCGGAAACGAATTCCACCCTCGTAGTTGAGTTCCCATTCTTGCCGGTCCATCAAGTGGAACACGATCACCTCGTGTTTCCGGTGTCGCAGCAGTTTCAGGCTTTCCAAGACCTGTTCCGGGTCATCCACCAAGTCCGAAACCACTACGATCAAGCTACGCCGTGCGATCTGAGCGGCGAGTGTACTCAGAGTATCGGCAAGCGAGGTTTCACCCATAGGGACCGCTTGATCGAGAGCCTCCATCAGGTTGCGCATATGACCCGCCGAACCGCGTGCCGGGATGTAGGTCCGGATTCCACGATCCACCACCGCTAAACCAGTGGCATCACGTTGACGGATAAGCAGATATGCCAAACAGGCTATCAAACGGCGTGCAAAATCGAATTTGGTCAGACCAGCGTGCTGAGTGGGACGTCCCCCTTCCAGGTGGGGGTGATCCGAACCAGAGAAGTCCATTGAGGTACTCGCATCCAGGACCAGAGTGGCCCGCAGGTTCGTATCGGCCTCAAATTGTTTGACATAGAAACGATCGGTTCTCCCGAGAAGCTTCCAGTCAAGATACCGTAATTCGTCACCACTCTGATAAGGGCGATGTTCAGCGAACTCCTGGTTATAGCCATGGTAGGGGCTGGTATGCAAACCCGTAATGAAGCCCTCGACCACCTGAGTGGCCAGAAATTCAAGCGACTCCAGGGAGGAAACCACCTGGGGGTCGAGCCAGCGTGAGGCGGAGGGACGATTATCCACAGGTGCGGCCATAGATTTCACAAGTATAGCTGTGCATAAGTCCAAGTCAACCGTTGAGTGAAATTCGAATCCGATGCAGGACAGGCTGAAGAGGAACGATTCAGGGATGACAAAGCAACGCGGATGGGTATACTCATCGGTGGTGGGATGACCGAGCGGTTTAAGGTACCTGCCTTGAAAGCAGGCGAGGGCTTACGTCCTCCCGGGGTTCGAATCCCCGTCCCACCGCCAGTAAGAATCTGGTTTCACGTTACTTAAGAAAATCTCCCGGCAAACTCAAAACAACCGCGTTCGTCCAGATTCCGGGGGCATTTCCGGAAACTTTCGGGGCAACATCCCGGTCTTAATCTTGTTGCTCCCAGAAGTATGCCCATTTTCAAGCATGGGGAATATCTGACTTGCCCTCCCACATGGAACCCTAAAATGGGAGGGACAAGACTCTGAATTGGATGGCTCGGGGAACTTCCTTGGCGCCAAACATGGCTCCAATAAATGTCCTTGGAAAGGTATGGATGAATGGGGAGGTCCAAAGGATGGCTAGGGCGGATAAACACCTTGTAGGGCTTACGGAAATGGCTTGACCACCCGGCTCGAGCAGACCGTCCTTTCCATCCCCGGAATTTCCATCCAACCAGGAGGGCTGCTCGCATATGTGCCGTCTCTGAATAGGTTATGCCTCAGATTCTTACGATCCCCCTCCTGTGAACTTCCTTAAGTTCCTTAAACGAGGCAGCGGTACAAGCTCACACCGATGAAAAATCAACCAACTTCACCGCCCCTCTACATGTACCACCCACCGTTGACGCTCAGGACATGGCCGGTGATGTAGCGCGCCTCGCTGGAAGCTAAAAAGAGGATGGCATCGGCAACATCTTCGGGCTTACCGAATTCAAGCAATGGGATCGCGTCGCGGTACTTCGCTTTGATTTCCTCCTCGATGTCCCGGGTCATGTCAGTGTCGATAAATCCGGGAGCGACGGCATTCACACGCACCCTGTATTTACCAAGCTCGCGCGCAAGGGCCTTGGTGAAACCGATCACACCAGCCTTCGCCGCGCAGTAGTTGGTCTGTCCCAGATTGCCCGATAGACCGACTACGGATGATAGATTGATGATCGCACCTCCCTCACCACGATCACGCATGTGAATGGAGGCGGGCTTGCAGCAATTGAATAAAGCGCCGAGATTGACATCGATTACCGCATCCCATTGTTCGCGCGTCATTTTCTTGAGGGTGATGTCACGTAGAATGCCCGCATTATTAACAAGGATATCCAACTTGCCGAATGATGTAATCACTTGAGAGATCATCGCTTTGGCAGCTTCCTCGCACGTAACATCCGCCGCGATGAGCAGCGTTTTGGCGCCTAATTCCTCCAGTTCGGCCGCCACATGGCCCGCTTTAGTGAGGTTTTCATTGCCCTCATCGGGTAGATAATTGATGGCCACTGTAGCGCCTTCACACGCGAAACGAACCGCCGTCGCCCGGCCGATTCCCTGCGAGGCACCGGTGATCAGCGCCGTTTTTCCCTTCAACCGCATGTTCATGACTCCTTTCTTTCGACCAAGGCGGCGATACCCATCCCGCCACCCACGCAAAGTGATGCAATTCCGAGACGCGCGCCGCGCCTTCTCATTTCAAGTGCAAGAGTACCGAGGACCCGGGCACCGCTGGCACCCAGCGGATGACCGAGTGCAATCGCGCCGCCATTGACGTTAACCCGTTCGCGATCCCACTTCAGTTCAGCCTCAACCGCCAGCACCTGCGCCGCAAAGGCCTCGTTGACTTCAAATAGATCGATGTCGTCAAGACGGTGTCCAGTCTTCTCCAACAGCTTGCGGATGGCATATGTGGGTCCCATCCCCATGCGGTTCGGCTCCAAACCGATCGTTACAGTTGCGATTAACTGGCCCAGCGGTCCTAGGTTATGGTGCGCAGCCCACTCGGCCGATGCCAACACCAATGCCGCAGCGCCGTCGTTGATCCCTGAGGCATTGCCGGCTGTGATCGTGACTCCACCCTCGAAAACTGGTGGAAGCTTGGCCAGCTTCTCCTCATTTGTGTCAGGACGTGGGTGTTCATCGGTCGTGACGATGTTTAGCTTGCCATGCGGTCCTGGCGTCTCGATGGGCACGATCTCCTTGGCCAAGAGGCCCGCCGCGATGGCAGCGCCACAACGCCGCTGGCTGAGAGCCGCATATGCATCCTGCCGTTCGCGCGAGATCCCATACTCAGCCGCCAGATTCTCGGCTGTTACCGCCATGTGGCAGTCGAAGAAGACATCCCAAAGACCCTCCTGGATCAGGCTGTCCACAACACGCGCATGCCCCAATCGCGCGCCCCAGCGTCCCTCGGGAAGGAGATAAGGTGCTCGACTCATGTTTTCCGTGCCACCGGCCAATGCTACATCGCAATCACCGCAGGCGATCGCCTGCGCAGCCAGCGCAACGGCTTGAAGCCCCGAGGCACAGACTTGATTAATA
>CAZORO010000298.1:0-7028 GCA_964581845.1 uncultured bacterium | reverse complement strand
CCTGAAGATATGATGTCAAATCTCATGGTGCAAGTTCGTCTACGCGAGGGGTATAGACCCAAGCGGTATCTCCTTTCCGAGGAACATCAAGTTGAGACTGGGGATTGGGTGGTGGTTCCGGTCGAGGAGGAGGAGGACTTCGGGACAGTCGCGGCGCGTCCAATGCCGATCTCATCTGAGTGGGAGGAGGTCGAGCTTCCTCATGTACTTGGAGTTCCTTCCACTGAGGAACTCCACAAGGTCTTGGATCTCCGTAAAGAACGTGAACCCTCGGCGATCCGGATTGCCTACGAGAAGGTCCGTGATCACAACCTCGATATCAAATTGGTGTCAGCTTTTTACTACCACCGCACCAACAAGATGAAGTTCTATTTTAGCTCGGAGAACCGGGTGGATTTCCGTGACCTGGTCAAGGACCTTGCTCATCTTTTCCATGCCCGCATCGAACTCCGTCAAATCGGGGTCCGAGATGCGGCGGGTATGGTTGGCGGTTATGGCCTGTGTGGCCAGGAGCTGTGTTGCAGCCGTTTCCTGAAGGGATTTGATCCGATCACGATCAAGATGGCTAAGGATCAGAACCTGGCCCTCAACCCCAGCAAGATCAGCGGTTGTTGCGGGCGTCTCTTGTGCTGTCTGAAATATGAACATCACAACTACACCGAGGCTCAAAAAGTCTTCCCGCGGATTGGTTCGGCGGGACATTGGGGGGATCGTCACCATAAGGTAGTCAGTTTCAATCTCATCAAAGAGACGGTCGGACTTCAGGCTGAGAATCAGGTTCTGGAGATTCCTCTGAATGAGTTCAAGCGCCAGAATCCTGAATGGAGAAGTGCTCCCCGTTTCAGTCAACTGATGTCACCCTCCTCCCAACCGCTCATTCAGGAGCCGACCGAACCGGACATTGATGAGTCCATTTCCAACATGGCTGACGAGGAGATTCCGCTGGCCGAGGATGAGAATGGCAACAATTCAGGGGAAAACTCCCGGGATTCATCGTGGCGATCCCACAGGAATCGTCGAAACCCCAACCAAGGGTCATCGGATTCCTCCGGTCAATAACCCTGAACCTTTCTGGCTTTCGATTGTTTCCATGAATCCATATACTTCTTGCCGGTATCATCACTCATTGGGAGAATGAGCAAAGTGGGGTCATTGATAAGGAAGTGGAGATCTGGAACCAGCTTCCTGCGTGTTCTCAGATATGCATTCGTCTACAAGACCAAGATTATTGTGGCCTTGGTGGCGACTCTGCTTTTTTCCATCTTCATGGTTCTCCCGATTGCTCTCATCGCGCCACTCACGAACAACCATTTGGGGCGAAAAGAAGGAAATGTATCCTCCCGTGAGCTGGTGGTACATCTGAAAGATGGATCTTCCCAACCCTTAGCGGATTATCTCCCAAAACCAGTCTACTCAAAATTGCTGAATGACTATCCGTTTCTACGTTCCATTCTGGTCAGTGAGAATCATGATGCCCCAAACGTCAAGATGAGCACTAGCGGAATGGTGCTTTCGGCCACGGCGATAAAAGTTCCCGTGACACCCAACTCCCTGATCGCCTTGACTGAATGGAAAACCATCGAGGAAGCAATTCCCACCTTACAAGGCAAGGTGGACCATATGACCCGCCAGGAATCCAGTTTTCATCCGGCTCCTCTCTGGGTTTATGCGGTGATTGTACCGATCCTCTTTTTCATCAAAGGTCTACTTGGAATCATAAGGAATGTGATCCTTGCGGATGTGGCCCTCAATGTGGTCCGGGACATCCAGAATGACCTTTATACACGTATCCTCAAGCAGCCTGTGGCTTTCTTCCGGAGTAGCCGGACAGGTGATCTGATTTCGCGTCTGGTGAATGATGTGACCGTCCTCTCTTCTCAGGTTGTGGGAGTATTGCAGGATCTCATCCAATCGCCCTTTGAAATCGTGGCTGCGGTAGCTACGTCTTTCTTGATCGATTGGCAGCTCACGCTCACTTTCTTCTTTGTCATCCCCTTGCTCGCGATACCCATGCAGATCATGAGCCGGAAGATACGTAAGGCCTCGAGGAGGGCTCAGGAAAAGCGCGCCGACATCAGTTCTGTTCTGGTGGAGACACTCACAGGTGTGGAGGTAGTCAAGGCCTTTAACATGGAGGGATACGAGAACGCGCGTTATGGAGAGGAGACCCGTTCACTCCTACGCCGTGAGATGCGCATACGTAAAGCACGCGCCTACTCAAGTCCGGTTACTGAGCAGATCGCTGCTTTTGGGATTGCCGTGGTGATACTGATCGCCATGTGGAGAATGCGGCGGGATCCCAACGTAGACATTGGGGTAATCGGTGCGATTTCGGCATTATTTACAGCCACCATCAAACCCATCGACCGTTTTTGGAAAGCCCGTTTTCAACTCGGTGAGATGGCCGAGGCGGGGAAACGCATATTCGCCGTGATGGACCGGGAACCGGAGATTACTGATGCCCCCGATGCAGTTCCCCTCGCCAAGGATTGGAGCGAGATCCGTTTTGACCATGTTTCCTTCTTATACACCGGGGAACCTGTGTTGAAGGACATTTCTTTTGCAGTCAAACGGGGGGAAAAAATTGCAATCGTTGGCAAAACAGGCTCTGGTAAAACCACCTTGGTAAATCTCCTAGCACGTTTCTGTGACACCACATCAGGCCGGATTCTTTTTGATAATGTGGATATCCGCAACGTCATTCTTTCTTCTCTGCTGGATCAGATTGGAATCGTGACCCAACGCATTGTTCTCTTTAACGATTCGGTTGCCCACAATATCGCTTATGGCCGTCCGGATGTGACCATGGAGGAGATCCAGAACGCCGCTAAAGCCGCCTATGCCGATGAGTTCATCCGCGAGATGCCCAATGGTTATGACACCGTGATTGGCGAGATGGGGACACGTCTTTCGGGAGGGCAGGCCCAACGTATCGCTATCGCCCGCGCGATCCTCAAGAACCCGCCGATCTTGATCCTCGATGAGGCCACCGCCTCCCTTGACACAGCCTCGGAGCAACTGGTACAGAGCGCGCTCGATGGCCTAATGAAGAACAGAACCACCTTCGCAATCGCCCACCGTCTCTCCACCGTGGTGAATGCTGACCGGATTCTGGTTCTGAGCGAAGGGCGTATCGTGGAAAGCGGTTCTCACGCCAGTTTGTATGCCATGGGGGGAGAATACACACGGCTATATGACGCACAGTTCGGAAGGAATGGGGAGCAACCCGAATCAGTATCAGCACAAGAGAACCACGAATCCTCAGATTGAAACCAGCGCCTCCTCCGGCCAATGCAAGGGAATCCCCTGGCCTTCGAGCATCTTCAAAAACTCCCCGCGTGAGGACTCTTGTTCCGAAACCTGATGAGGGGTGAGTTTCCGGTCCAGGCACCAGGCCGCGAGTGAGCCCGCAGCCTCGCCGATGTTCCACTCCACGGGGTGGAGACGATAGCAACCATTGGTGATATGGGTGGTGCCGATGTTCTTGCAGGCCGCGAGAAGGTTAGTCAGACGGACCGGGATGAGAGTGCCGAGTGGGATCTCGAAGGGCAGGGAATCGATGTCGATGTAGTTGTCTCCCCCCGTACTGGGATGTAGGTCGATCCGGTAGTGACCCACCCCCACGGAGTCTTCGAACCGTGCGGCACGTGCTTCCTTGCCGGTCTTGCCTGTTTCTTTCTCTCTCATCTCGCGTCCCACATGCTGCTCCTTTACCGTGAAAAGAGCCCGGATGCGGCGAGATTCCCGGATATAAGGCCTCTTGGCGAGGCCATTTACAGTTTCCGTGATATCAGGACGTAACCTGAGGCCTGGCCACCCGGTTCCACCATCCGCACGTGGGGCTTCGGTCTGCATCCAGTAGAAGAGAGAAAGGCTGAGTTGAACAGCTCGCCTCAGGTGGACAACCGCTTCCTCGGGAGTTCCTCCGTAGAGATTCCCCAACAGGTAATCATTCTGTGGCCAGTTCACCAGACAGATATCGGGACAGGGAGGCTCCATCACCAGATGTCCTGAGTAGAGTATCCGCCGGTAACGCCAGAGACCTTGGACCTCATTCTTCGCCTCCTGGATGGGATCGAAGGGGTGAGTCCGGTTTTCAAGAGTCACCGGATGAGTCGTTTGCCAGGAGAGCAGCTTCCCAGGCCAGGCAGGAGTAAGGGCAGGGATGTAATCGCGCCAGAAGGCGTATTCCTCAGGACGATCAATGACGTGGTTTTCGCCAGGATGATGACTCATGGCGAAGCAGACCGTAAAAGCTTGGTGGTTTTCACTTTTGGTGTTTTCAGCGGCGTGGAGTTCTCCTGTCTCGCTTTGAGCTTCAGCACCGGTCACGAACTCCGCGTTTGTCAGTGGCAGCAAATCTCCCAGTTCCGTGGCATCGAGGAAATAGTCCGCAGTCAAGGATCGGCCTACGTGCAGGACAAGGTCCTCCAGCTTCACTGATGTGACCCTATCCCCAGTGCATTCTGCCGCTACTGGACGGTGATTCAGAAGAACTGTCAGTCTCCCCGAGCTGCGCCAAGCAGCAAGCATCCCCTCCAGAACAGCGAGAACCACCCGTGGTTCGCAACAGATACGTGAGACACCTCCTAAGCCGGGATTCAACTTGGGATTCTCCATCGTCTCTTTCACTAAAGGATAATTGCGGCGGTAATAGTCACGTATACCATTCCGCAAGTGTGCATAGGAGGGATTGGCAATGGTTTCGATCCAACGGTTTTCATCGAAGGGTACCGCTTGCGAAGTGGCCTGACCGCCCAACCAGTCCGTTGATTCGGTGAGAATGACCCGCTTTCCCAAACGCAAAGCAGCGAGAGCCGCCGCACATCCTCCCAAGCCCCCTCCAATGATGGCCACATCGCAATGCAGTTCTTTTCCAGGTCTCTTTCCCGATGACGTTTGAGCGGAAAGACCTGTCTTAGCCGCGAGTAAAACACTTCCTGTCAAAGAGGATTGGATAAATCGGCGCCGTGTGGTGTTCATGATTTTGTCTCCATTCTTCCGATTGAGCAGTCTTTCTCGAGAAACTCCCAGATAGCATGGAATGCCCGGATGTTCTCTTCAGCTCCGAAATAACAATGGCCACCCCCGGGGACAGTTACCAGCTTGTTAGCAATCCCTGCTTGGTCAAGAGCTTCATGCAAACGGACCGCTTGGCTATAGGGGACGCTCGGATCGGCGTCTCCATGGATGGAGATGATGGGCGGAATACCTCGTTTAATATAACTCAGGGGGGAGACCCTCTTAGCCATCTCTATCGGGTTGGGGAGGTCCGCGAGCCACAATTGGGCATACTCACGGCTATTCGGCCCCTCGAGCATCTCGGCTACATCCGTGACTCCATACCAGTTCACTATAGCTGCCACGGGAGACCGCCGGATAGGCTCGGCGGGCAAAGGATATTGAAGAGATATCTCACCCTCCAAATCAATGTATGCAGCCAGCATCCCGCAGATGAGGGCCAGGTGTCCACCAGCTGAGAACCCAGTGGTGAAGATCCGTTCCTTGTTGACTAGATAATGGTCACTCTGGTCGAGGACCCAGGCAAGGGCAGCCAGGCAATCCTCCACTGCGGCTGGGGCGGGCGCTGTGTTGGTCATCCGGTATTCCACATTGACCACTGACCACCCACGCACCATATAGGGAAGCAGGCCCCACAGGATGGCCTCCTCCTTGGTTCCCTCCACCCAGCCGCCTCCATGGAAGTAGACCACGGTGGGATTGGGGCCTTGCGGCTCGCGCAAGGTGTAGAGGTCTAGTTTCAGCTCCAGTCCATTTATTTTCTTGTAGGTGACATTGGGGGTGATGGTGTACTTGTCGTAATAGGCCGTCAGCCATTGCTCCGCGTCCATGAATCATTTACTCCTATCAAAGGATCTCTATGATGAATCGTTTCTGGGTTACCTCAAGGGTGTTCTATTCCAATCGCCAACATGGCTGGGTTATATCAATGGTTGATCCAACTTAGTATTGCTTGTTATGCGAATCCACTTTCCCCTCCTCGGTTTCAACTTGTCTGGGGGTGTACGAGTTATCATTGAACTGGCCAACCGGATGGCAATTCGCGGCCATGAAGTGCGGATCACGGTTCCCGCTTTCCGCGCTAATCCCCCCTTCCCCTTGAATCCCAAGGTGGAGGTAGTGATCTTGGGGACAGATAAAACCTCACGACTGGCGTACCACTGGATGCTTTCACACAACGCCGCCGGGTGGGGAGATGTGCTGATTGCCACTGGTTTCAAGACTCCCCGTTTGTTGTGGAAACCATCCAGAAGAATGAACCCACATCCAATGGTTGTCTACTTGATTCAGGGCTATGACCCGGTCTCTCAGGGAAGCTGTTTGGATGGTCCCTTCTGGAAGCGTTCTGTTTATACCCTCCTTGCTTTGAAGAGCTATCATTTGGCCGATCACCGTCTCTATACCTCACGTTTCCTTGCATCCAAAGTTGGCCTTGATAATGATCCTGTCCTGGTGCATCCAGGAGTTGATTCGTCCCTTTTCAATCCAGAGGACCGATGCCTGAACAGCCCGCCGAGGATCGGTGTCATTCCCCGTATCGCAAGATCGAAGGGAATGGACACCTTCTGCCACGCATGGAGGGATCTGATTGGTTCAGGCGGTATGGCGGATGGAGTTCTCTTAAGAGCAGATGATTGTCCGATTCCCGAACTACCATCTATCCAAATCGTTGAGTCACATAACGACAAGCAGTTAGCCGATTTTTACCGTGGCTTGGATGTTTTTGTTTTCCCCTCTTTTTTTGAGGGGTTTGGCCTGCCCCCCTTGGAAGCGATGGCTTGCGGCACAGCGGTCATCACAAGCGATTGCGGGGGTGTCTCGGAGTATGCTCGCCACGAGAGCAACTGCTTGATGGTGCCTCCTGAAGATCCAATTGCTCTGAGGAATGCAATGAGACGGCTTATCGATTCACCCAATCTCATGAAAGACCTGTCCAGACAGGGTCTTCTGACCGCCAGCCATTTCACTTGGGATCAGACTGCCGAGGCTTTCGAGAAAGGGATCCT
>CAZORO010000297.1:0-7036 GCA_964581845.1 uncultured bacterium | reverse complement strand
GCTGCCGTATCTTTGAGATGAAAGGCGAGTCCTTCCGTTTCCGCGAAAGCATGAAGGCCAGAGGCTCCGCGACGCCACACAAGCGGACAGAGACAGGGCAAAAAACAGAGAAACCGTGACAGGATGCAGGTCCCTTGTCACAAGCCCCGGTATAGGGCTATTTTAACAGCACAGGTGGGTCCTAATTGCTTGGCCACCCGGGTCCCTTTTGCTTGACCGCCACCACCAAATACATTTCCACCTTTGGTAGGTGTTTTCATGGTCTTTGAGCATCGACGGGGTAGTGCTATGATATAAATCCTGAGTGGATCAAGCGCATTCCGCTATGTTGGGGTTTGTGAATTCAGAGGCAACGAGAAAATGTCTGAGCCAAAAGATTTTGTCTTCGACGTCCCCCGAACCAACACTCATAGAGTTCTCAAAGCGGTCGACAATAGTGCGCGGCTAGAAATACTTAGGCTTCTCTTTTTGAGCCCCATGAATGTTTCGGACCTCGCTCGAGTTCTAGGCATCAGCCAACCGACGGTTACCACTTATGTGAAGCAGCTGGAGGATGCGGGACTCATCTTCACTCACCTTACAAAGTCTCAAAATGGCTACACGAAGATGTGTCACACACCCTATGCGGGTATTTCCATTTCATGGCATGAGATAGCAGACCAGTTTGAGGAAACCTCCTACGAGCTTGACATGCCTGTCGGACACTATTCAGCCATTGATTGCTCAGAGCCATGCCTCCTTGCAACCCAAGCCGGTATTATCGCCTCCTCGAATGATTATTCGCTCTTCTTTCATCCCATACGTATGGAGGCTGAATTGCTGCAGATCGGGCAAGGGAGAGTCAGTTACCTCTTTCCCTACAACATCCCTGATACTCACCGGTTGATTTCACTTGAGCTGAGTGCCGAACTGAGCCTCGGGTCTGTAGACCCGCATGCCACAGCTGATCTGGTTCTCCTGATCAATCGGCAGGACTACGGTCCATTCCGCCTTACGGTCGGGCGACCCTATGAAACAGATCGGAACCGCATGGGATGGTATCCATCTGGACTCCCTTCCAGCGGTGAGCTCTATGTGTGGAGGATCAACGAGCGCCATATCACGCTTAACGAAAGGCATCTGGCGACAGTCAGTCTTGCGGATCTCCATTTGCTGCCAATGCAGCCCATCGAGGTTTCATTTATTGTCTCATCCATTGGAGATCTTCCTTCGGGTATGATTCTCTTCGGAAAAAGCTTCGGCCGTTATAATCAGGATATCCGTCTGACTATTTCCTACGAACCACAGAAGAAGACCGATGGATCGGGGAGCAACTCATGAAAAGCAAATTCGCGCCTGAAAAGGGAACCGGGCATGGCGATCTGATCGCCTGTCTTCTCTCGTTTGGGAATGACCATGCAATTGAGGCAAAGATATCGGAGGGACTCAATGCAGCGGTTGAGGAGCGCGGTTACTCACCCTTGAACGGAGTGATCCCAATCGATCCGCGGACTGAGGTCAAACGCTTGGTTAAGATACTGGGTGACAGGATTGCAGGGATCGCAATTCAGCCATTCCGTCCTAACCGGGAAGTGGCCGAGTTACTTCTTACACCACCAGTGAGAGATATCCCTCACATCATGATCGGACATTACTTCTCAAATCTTCAGATCAGTTCTTGTGTGATTGATAATTATGGAGGAATGTATGCCATAACAGATCATTTGGTGAGATTAGGCCGGAGACGTTTTGCATTTTTTGGTGAAGTCAGCTTAAGCAGCACAGAACATGAGCGATTTCAAGGCTTTGCTGAAGCTTGTCTTCATAATGGCATCCAGGTGAAACCCGATCGGATCATCAAGAGTTATGTGGAGCAAGACCTCCGGAACATGATCAAGGGGATGCTCGACTCAAAGGAGCCGCCCGATGCTCTTGTGTGCCTTTTTGACGGACTTGCATCATCTGTCCTGAGGATCCTCAAGGACTTTGGAATACAAGTCCCAGAAAGGTTAGCTGTCGTCAGTTTTGGGGACGACGAAGATATAGCTGACAAATGCAGTCCACCTCTTTCCACAGCTTATCATCCCGCGTTCGAGATGGGGGCAGTGGCCGCTCATCAGTTGATCAATCAGATCGAGGGAAAGATCCCACCGACCTCCTCGATTTTTGTGCTTCCGGTAGGGGTTCACATACGTGAAAGTTGCGGCGGATCACGAAGCTCACTCTTGGAAGGAGACAATTTCTGGCAGGTCCCATTCTCGGGCTATATCGGTGTACGGACAACGCTAAGCGATGCCAAAAGATAATCATGCTATGTAAACGACCTACTCGGGAACACTCGTTGCTTCCGGACACCCAACGAAATTTTCTCCAAAGCTTTCCGCCCCGTCAAAAAGTAAAGCCCAGATCGAGGGGATATCCAGTACTTTGTTTGGTGAGCACAGCCGTTGGACTCCATCGTATTTGCGGGTCTGCATTTCATCAAAATCCCAATAGATGATCAGGCCGTCACGGTCTCCCTCTAGGAGAGGTTTATTAAAGGCTTGCAGGATCTGTTCGCCGCTTCGTGCGACACGCCACAGGCGAACCTCATCCATCAATCCGAGGTATGGATTTGCTGCCGGTAGACCAGCGGCACTTCCGAGACGAAGGGCCCCCATGTTGTCGGAGACAAGTCCCGCAGGCGGACCTTGCTGAGAAGCAATTCTCCGGCCGTCCTTATAGAGGCGCATCTCCGAAACCTCCGCGTCATACACGCCTGCAACATGTAACCATTCTCCTTCACCCATCACTGAGTCATTCGGTGAAGTCAGGGATGCAAAGCCAGATTCCGTCTTAAAGTAGAACTCGAGGCAATTCCCCCACATGAGATTCAGGCCGTAGTGGTATCCGGGTTTGGTTCCGTCTCCCTTTACTATCAGGTTCCTTTTTGTCCCTCCTGTTCCTGGCAGTGGTTTTATCCAACACTCCAATGTGAAGCTACCTGTGAAGTTCATGACAGGGTCAAAGGGAGAGAAGGTGTTAGAAGATGCTTGCGGGAAGAAGATACAACTGCCTGGCAGCCGTGTTCTGTCGGGCAGGATATTCGTGCTCATTTTCGCTTCTTCCGAGGGAGAAAAAATCTCTTTCAGACCATGAACGGTACAGTCACGCACCGAAAACTGATCAGCGTCAGAGTAAAAACCGAAGTATTGGCAGACAGCATTTTTGTATGCACGTCCAGCAAGAGAAAAGCGGTTGTCAAGAAAGGCTTCGATAATACTCCCATCGACAATAACTCTTAGCTCCATTGGTTTTTGTTGCTTGATCTCAACTGACTGAAAGGCGAGTACTTTTCGGCGTTCAAGATGTTCACGAAGAATCAACTGGCGGTGGAAAGCATCCACGGAAATTTCATATCCAGGGAAGCCACTTCCACCTCCACGGAATATCACTCCCGCGTGACGGCAACCCTCCGAAAGGGTGATCCGGCAAACGACTTCAAACCTTGGTTGTGTGATGGGAAACAATATCTCTGCATAATCACTTCCAGGCAAAGTGGAAAATTCATGTGGGGCTATTTGCCAGTCTCCAATCACTTTTACTGAATCCATTTCCGGTACGGTGAAAAGAAGACCTGAGCGTAGCAATTCCAGTTCCACGGGAGGGCGGCTGTAAAGGGTACCATCCGAAGCAGACCAGATTTCACGAGGGAACGCTAGGTGCCCTCCCCATTCGGAGGGGCCGTAGTCCACATTGCCTCCGTAAGTTGGAATCCAGCCAAAGAACAGCCTCCGTTTCCCATCTGATGCCGTGTTGGGGGCGGGAATATCGGTTCCATCGATACTCTCCGTCCGGCCACGGCGCCATGGTCCAAGAGGCTGATCAGAGAGCCGGTATCGTCCCATACCGACACGGTCAGTTCCCCAGCTTCCCAACAGGTAGTATCTGTCATTCAGGGTAAACATTTCAGGACATTCCGGGACATTGATTCCTCCCGGGTCGTAAAGTACCCGTACAGGGCCCCAGTTGATAAGATCCCGTGAGGTGGTGTAATAAAATGCTCCCGAGTAAAAGTGGTGAACCTCCGCCGGCTTTTTTGCCGCAAGGATCATCCAAAACTCACCAGTTTCATCATTTTTCCAGACTGAAGGGTCTCTCAACTGTGCTACATCAACAGAGTCGTAAGGGATCACAGGGTTTTTGGAATAAGGCTTGCCTGTTTTGCCATCCTTTGAAATTGAAAGATGGATACCGTTTTCTCCATTGTAGAATGAGTAGAGTGTACCATCCTTAATAATGTTAGCGATCAGCCACCAGGGACGATTCGGTTCCTCTTGATGAACCGGACGCTCGGACCAATTAATTAAATCACTCGATACAACATCCGCAGAATGAACTCCGTAGAGTCCGTGACGCAATGGTTCATGCGGAACCTCAAGGTAAAACACATGCCACTCATTACGCCAGAAGATTGGGTGAACATCTCCAAGCCAGCCATCCGCTGGTTTGAAGTGGGCACGAGGAGCAAGGTCGTCAGCTCGTGTGCTTAGGGGATCTGTTGTCATCAGCACAAGGATTCCAAGAATCACAATCCGGCTAGCGTGGCGCCAGGTGTATTCTGGGGTCAACATATCTGCATGCCTCCCGTCGGAAGGATTAGATTATTTTGAATGAAGAGGAGTATGCGCCGGTTGTGGTTCAGGGGCTTGAGCCAGTCCATACACGATGGCACTGGTGAGAGTCCCACCTCCCTCTTCTACAAAAAAACGAATGTCTGGTTCTTCGGAAAAATGATAGAAGCGCGAAGAGAGTGTGCACCTGTCATTGACAGTTGCCTCAACAATCCCCCTTTCGACTATGATGCGAAGGCAAATTGGTTTTCCTTCCTCGTACAGGAAATCCTGACAGGCATAGGATCCAAAGCGTTTTGTGTGCTTGCGAAATATCAAAAGGCGATGCTGCAAGTCTACAGTTAACTCATATCCGGGATGGTTGATGGAGGAATCCGAGTGAAAGACCAGTCCGAAAGCTTTAGTGGAGGGGGCAGGGGTAAACTCAATGTCGGCATCGAAGGCTGAATAATGACACTGCAGGGGTAACTCGGCATACAACGGGGAATCGACAGTCAAGTATCCTGCCGAGGATTTCAACCATTGGCCGTTTAAGGAGGATGGAGCTTCATTCATATTGCCTAAATCATAAACGCATCCACCTCGGATCTTTGTGAAGTGGTCTGGTAATTTTGCATGCAGGGTACCATCCTTGTCCTGGATTACCTGACGCGGGAAGGAAAGGTGCCCCGCCCATTCCCAAGTTCCGCTGTCCGTGTTTCCGGCCTTCGTTCGAATCCACCCAAGGACATAGCGGTTGGAGCCATCTGAGATGGTTTTTGCGGCATAGTTGAGGACTCCATCGAAGCTATCGTTGAGCCCCGTCCTCCAAGGGCCGCGGGGAGTGTCTCCAATTCTGTAGCAGGTCTTGTCAAATATGCTGCAGACAAGGTACCAGTACCTGCCCATACGAAAGAGATCGCTGCATTCTGGATAACCATGATTCCCCGGGTTGTAGTATACTTCCTCAAGGCTCCACTCTCGAAGGTCCTTCGACCTCGCCATGACGAGAGCTCCCCCTTTCCAGAAGCCTCCCTCCCTTGTCACCGTGGTGATACTCATGAGGTAAGATTCTTCTTCTTCATACCAGAAAACGAAGGGATCCCTCCAGTCAGTGATCGCATACAGACTTGTATCAGGAAGCAAGATCGGGTTTTGAGGACACTTGCTCCAATAGTCTAGGTCATCGCTCATCGCCAAGCAGATAGATTGGGGGCGTGTGGGATGGCCACCATCGTGGCCTGTATAGAACAGGAAGAACTTCCCATCCTTCTCGATGATGGAGCCAGTCCAACAACTCTTTGCATCCGGGCCTCCTTCATCGGGCGATATCACTAAAGGATGCTCACTCCAATGAATGAAGTCTCTCGTTGAAATATGCGCATATGAAGTCGAGTCAGCTCCATGACGAGTGGGTTCAAGCGGCGCTTTTAGATAGAACACGTGGTAAATCCCTTCCCAGTAAAAAGGGATTGGGTCTCCGAAGTATCCGTCGGCTGGTTTGTAATGAAACATTTTTCAATTCCTTTTCTCGACATGCTGTAGCATGAATCTTCTTTCGAATATTCAGGGTTCTAACGAGTCCCTAAGTGAATCTCCAAGAAAATTAAATGCTATCACAGTCACAAGAACTGGCAGTGCCGGAGCCAAGAGCCATGGGAAACTCACAATAACCCTTACATGTTGGGCTTCCTCGAGGAGAACTCCCCAACTAGTCATCGGTGGACGGATCCCCAATCCGAGAAAACTCAGCGCTGTCTCACCAAGGATCATTCCTGGAACCGACAAAGTGGCGATCACGATCAAGTGGTTGAAACAACCAGGAATAAGATGTTTATAAATGATGTATATATCACTACAACCAAAAGACCTTGCAGCCTTAACGTATGCTCGTTCTCTGAGTGAGAGCACCATGCCACGTACTTGGCGGGCCAAACCTCCCCAGCCGACGAAGGAAAGGATGGTTACGATTCCGAAATAAACTTTCAGCTGTGACCAATGCGGTGGTAAAGCCGCCGCGAGTGCCATCCATAGAGGGATGGTTGGGAACACAAGTAGAAGCTCGATCAGCCTTTGGATGAGCACATCGATCCATCCTGAATAGTAGCCCGATACCGTTCCAATAAGGGTTCCAAGCACCAGCGTGATCGCCACTCCCAAAAGACCGATGGTCAGAGAAACTCTTCCCCCATAGAGAATTCGCGACAGAAGATCTCGGCCCATCCGGTCGGTCCCCAGTACGAACCACTCGGTGCCTTCAGTACCGAACAGATGCACATTTGTTTCGAATAGACCTGCAAAACGATAGGAATCACCCTTCGCGAACAGGAGGATGGGGAACCTGATTGTCTTATCGAGCTGGTAGATCCTCTCTAAGCCGTCCTCCGAGAAAGTCATCTTGTAGTCGTAGATAAAAGGCCATTGAAATGCTCAACCAGGGTGGTTTTACCGGAACCATTCTGGCC
>CAZORO010000296.1:0-7070 GCA_964581845.1 uncultured bacterium | reverse complement strand
GCCCATTTCATTGAGATGATTGGAGTCCTGCTGGGCGCCCATGAAGCGAAGGGTAAAACGGTCATCCAATGGGATCTTCTCTTTGAGGTAGGAGGCCCCCAAGTCGAGCGCGCAGATCAACGGCTTGCCATGGAGTTCCTGCCACAGTCCCTTGAATCGTTCATTGACGATATAGTGATCGTGGATCCAGGCCAACATCCCACGGACCGCGTTGGGCCCTTCAGGACGGACATGGCTGATACCGATCAGGAGGGATAACTTGGGGACCTCGTATCCCTCCTTCCGCATTTCATCCAATACCTCCAAGAGAAGGGTGGTGGTTTCGAGGATCTCATCGGAACTGGGGGCACGATCCTCCCAGCGCTTGCTGAACCAGATGTGGTTGGACCAATCCGCAAGGAGGAAGTCAATGCCGGACTCAATCATCCAGAGGATATGCTGACGCTCCACGCTACGGTTATAGGATTGATAAAGACCCATCAAGGGAACCGCCTGACCAGTCTGCCAGCAAATGTTGAGAGGAGTGAACCAGGTTTCGTACTGCATCCCGATGAGATGGTTGGGATCCTTAGGAGGGACATAGAGTTGACGTTTTTCCACATTGATCTGTAAAGGATTGGAGGCAAGCGAATCCGATGGCATCGGGTTGCCCGTGTTACGCAGTTTCCGGGTGACCAACCCTGGCCAGGGTGAGGGCATCGAACCACCTGTATCAGCTCCACCAAATGTTTCAACCGACCTGCCTGGGGATGAGGCGGCCAGCGGCCAACCTTGTGGCGCTTGTTCGAAGACTTGCCAGCTCGCATCGCTGGAAACTTGGATTTCTCCTTGATCCGTCTTGAGGATCAGAGCCATTAGAAAACCCGCTGGTCCTCCACCATTCAAGGCCTCCACAGAAAGGACATTCCCCTTGTCTTTCAGGAGTGAAAGATCGATTTCCACTCCATGGTTATCGGTCCAGCCCCCCTTTTCCATGATTTTCTGGCCATTCAGGAACACCTTGGCCTGGTCATCCACCGCCACCCAGAGCGTGGCCTGAGTCACCTTTTGCTCAAGATCGAATACCTTCTGGAAAAAGAGGGATTGTTGTTCCTCAACTGGCTTGATCCAGATCCATTGCTCCTTGCTGGAGAAATTCTGTCCGGCCCAGACAACTTTCAGTTCCACCAGTCCTGGATCTGGGAAAGGAATCATGAAGCGTGCCTTGCCCTCGGCATTGGTGATTTCATGCGCCCCCCAGCGCAAGCCATTGGCGTAGGGATGGAGTTCGGCATCCGCTACGGGTTTCCTCTGCCCATCCATAACCACCGCATCAACCGTGAGGGTCTGCCCAATCCCGAGACTGGTCCTGGGCGAAGAAATGGTAATGTTCATACCCTCGCCCTCCCCTGTCGCGGAGTAAACGGGTGCCAGGCAAAGAGCCGATAACAGTAGAGTGAGAATCCAGACGTTGGGAATAGACATGGTGACCTCCATTGAAAATGAATTGTACTGGTTAGGGTAACATACTCATGCCATTGGGGGAGGAATGGTATACCCAGCCCGGAATCACGGCGCAGATTTCACCATGCCAGCCTCAGTAGTAGTTTGCCTCTGTCTGATAGGGAAAAACGCCAACCCCATGGACTCCCGCTTTTGTGGCAATGACGGAAAGAGGGAATTCATCAGACCAAAATAAAAGCACGTGAAGAAAGCTACTGAGATTCCGCTTCTCCGGGCATCACCAGATAGCGCATGGCACCGAATGTGCTGAGGCTGGCCACGATGAGAATACCCCAGACCAGGAACCATTCCATGTGGGGCGAGAGAATCTCATGGATCCCATGGAAACCAAACAACATGAAGAGGATCGCGGAGAACCATCTGATGGCCTTCTCAGGAACACGTTTCCTCGCAACAACACCAATAATGATCCCAATGCTATTCGCAGCTAACATTCCAAGAGTGGTCCCCATAAGCACAAAAAGCATGCATTGATATCTGACCGCAAGGCTGATGGCTGCAAGTTGCGTTTTGTCTCCTATTTCCGCAAGGAAGAAAGCAATCCCAACGGTTGCAACAGGGCCGAATCGGCTTTCCCTCTTATCCTCATCATTAAGTTTATCTCCACGGAGTATCCAGAGTCCAAATACAATAAAAGAAAAAGCCGCAATCAAGGAAATAATGTCCATCGGGATAACGGTAGTCAAAAAGAAGCCTGTCACAACTGATAGACCATGATTTACAATCGTGGCCAGGAAAACAGCCAGCAAGACTTTGTAAGCACTGTATCGTGACGCAAAGGCCACTGCCAGGAGTTGTGTTTTATCCCCCATTTCGGCCAAGATCACAAACAGAAAAGATGCTATGAATGCCGTCATTTCCTATTATCTTTTATGATTTGGGACTGCTATTAGCCTGTTGAAAATCTATGATGTACCACTGTCATAGTGGATTCAATAAGCTGTTCTCTCCACTCCCCCAGGCAGGCTCCAACTCCCACAGATTTTGGGGCAAATTGTATCCCACATCCCGGCTGAAGTTAAGTCTGGAGGGGGAGGAATCTCCATGAATTCAATACTCTAAGCTGGCATACCTCCATAAGCGATCATATATTGTGTAGGGTACATCTGCTCTAGGAGCCTGACCTGATCATTCCTCTGATTCATATTGGGAATCGGAGGCCGTGAATAAGATCATGGCCAAGACCAATGTCGATTTGTTTCTGAAGGAGTATCGCATGTTCCACGATTCGATCCATGGAGTTCTTCTGCTCATGACCCTGTCCACCCTGGCCCAAGCGGTTCCTCCACCGGAGCCGTTCCTTCCTGTCCCCACCTCCGAACAACTGGCTTGGCAGGAGATGGAGTTCGGGATGTTTTGCCATTTTGGGATGAACACCTTCCACAACCTGGAATGGTCGGATGGCACCAAACCGGTGGAGTCCTTTAATCCAACCGATTTCAATGCACGCCAATGGGTAGAGGTGGCCAAGGAAGTGGGGATGAAGTACCTAGTTGTCACTGCCAAGCACCATGATGGCTTCTGTCTGTTCCCCACCGCTTACACGGATTACTCCTTGAAGCGCAGCCCTTGGCGCGAGGGTAAAGGCGATGTGGTCCGCGAGGTCTCCGATGCCTGTCATGAACTCGGTATCATGTTTGGGTTCTACCTCTCCCCATGGGATCGTCACGAGCCCAAGTATGCAGACTCGAAAGCCTATGATGAACATTTCAAGAACCAGCTACGCGAGTTGCTCACTGGCTATGGGAAAGTGGGCGAGGTCTGGTTTGATGGGGCGGGAAGCGAGGGGCATGTCTACGACTGGCAGGGATTCTATGGCCTGATCCGCGAGCTTCAGCCCCATGCCTTAATTGCCATCTGTGGCCCAGACATCCGTTGGGTGGGTAATGAGGATGGGCTCGCTCCTGAAACGTTGTGGTGTGTTCAGGAGCGGGATGGCCAGAAGATCTGGTATCCCTCGGAGTGTGATGTCCCCATCCGTGGGTCGCACTGGTTCTGGCATACCGATGATGAAGGCTCCTTACGGAGCCTGGAGGGTCTCCTCGACATCTACTACCGTTCGGTGGGACGTAACGCCAATTTGCTCCTCAATGTCTCCCCCGACCGGCGCGGGCAACTGCCAGAGAGCGATGTGGCCCGTTTACGCGAACTTCGGAAAGTGATCAGTGCCACTTTCAAGAACAACCTTGCCGCGGGGAAAGCGATCACCGCCAGTAATACTCGTGGCCGCGATCCATCATACTCGGCTGCCAAGATGGTTGATAATAATCCCGATAATTACTGGGCAGCTGATGATGGGATTACCAGCGCCACCCTCGAAATCGACATGGATGAACCCACCACTTTCAATCGTTTCATGGTCCAAGAGCACATCGCTCTTGGGCAGAGGATCGAGGAACATGCCATTGAGGCATGGGATGGACAGGCCTGGAAAACCATCGTCACCGGAACCACCATTGGACACAAACGGCTGGAACGTTTCCCGGATGTGACTGCCTCCAAGGTCCGGCTGATCATCAAGAAATCGCTGGCGAGCCCCACGATTAAGGCGTTGGGGTTGTATAAAGCTCATGAAGCCGAAAAATGAACCTGCAGCCCTAAAGGATCTAGCAAGCATCATTTTCCTGGCCCTCCTCACCGCCCTGATGGCCTTCCTGTATGGCCGTATCAAGGAGACCCGTCCGGAGTATGCGGATTGGGATATCTGGGAGTATTCGAGGATGGCCGCTGCAGCACCGGGTTTGGCCGATGATATTCCCAGCCCCTTCGCTTACCGTCTTCTCGGTCCTTATCTGGCGGGTTTGCTTCCCTTCCCTGACCCTCAATCTTTCCAGCTTCTTTCTTTGCTCCTCTCGTTCGTTCTGATCCTCTCCTTTTATGCGCTTCTCTGAAGCCAAGGTCTTCGGCCATGGATCGCAGCGGTTACAGTTTCATTGTTCACATTAAACAAGCACCATTTGGTTTCAACCTGTGGGACTATTTTTCAAGGCAATGATGTGCTGGTGTTGATTTTCCTGACTCTGATGTTGTGGAGTCTTTATGAGGATAGATGGAATCTCTTTGGCATTGTGCTCTGTCTGGGAGCGGCGGCCAAGGAGACTTGCCTGTTGATGATCTCAACCGCGCTGGTGTATCTGTACGAGAGGGGAGAACTCTCACGTCAATGGCAGACCGTGACTGAGTCAATCGTTCCGGGGCTCTTCGTATTCCTCACCCTGCGGTTCGTGATCACACCCGCTGGCGGCCCTGGTCTCCTGGAAAGCTTCCTCACTCATTCCACCAAGGCGTTCTCAATTTCCACCCCTTTACACCTCGTGATCAATCCCTTTCTCCCCTTCGTGTTTCTTCCATTCATTTTCATCAAAACAACAGTGAGTTTTTTTGTCCAAAGGAAGCATCTGCTTGCGTTTGGATTCATGGTTTTATTGAGCGCCTTGTTTGGCGCCAATAATGAACGTGTGATGGCTCCGTCTTCGCTCGTGTTCAACTGGCTCATTTGAACAATCCTTCAGGAGGCGGGTACTGGGAGAGTGCTCATAGGGTGTTGCCTTGTTTTCGGGTTTCTTTCAAGTTTCCATGATGAGATTGGACGCTGGCCACTGCCAAGTCACCCGATAACGATGGGGGTGTCGTTGGTGGCATTGGCAGGGGTGACAGGGGCGGGGATTCGGGAGATAGTTTTCCTGAAAAAGCAGAACATGGAAGAACATTAGGGCTAAGCGAGCCTTGCAGTGCCCACCCCAGAGTCTATACTTCCGGCACGATACGATAGCTCACATACGATAGGATGTGTATGTATGAGGTCCTTCACGAGACTCCAAGTGAGTGGCTTTCGCCGTTTACGAAGTGTCGACCTAGAAATGCGCCCTTTAGCGGTCCTTATCGGCGCGAATGGGAGCGGGAAGACTTCGTTTCTCGACGTACTCTCATTGCTAGCCTCATCAGCTTCAGGAGAGCTTGAAGGAAAGGTCAGCGAGTTCGGAGGGATCAATGAAATCCTAACACTCGACCGGGCTGACAAAATTTGCTTCTGCGTCGATATGGACTATCCACCTCTAGCCCCATTCGCTTATTCACTCACACTCGCCCGGAATCATCTCTCTTACAAGATCAAGGAAGAAATTCTTGTCAGTAAACAAAAAATTGAGACACCACCACCAATAAGGTACGTGTTGTTATTCAAAGACACCATTCATTATTTTGATCAATCACAAATTGAGATTATGCCGGATTGGGAAGTGAATCCTTTGGAGACTGCGTTGTTTCAAATGCCCAAAAACAAAGATTTCGCCGAACCTGACTCATTCCGCAAGGCATTGTCCACATCAACATATTACCATTTCCTTGATGTCAGTCCTCGTGCCCCTATCCGTCTTCCCCAGCCTCTCCGCCCAGCTACTTTACCGGGACGAAATGGCGAGGATCTGGTGTCTTGTCTTTTCTCGCTTCGTGAAACCAACAGGGACCGGTTCGAGGCCATTGAGGCCACATTGAGAGCTGCCTTCCCTGGTTTCCGGCGTTTAGAATTCCCGCCCGTCGCCGCGGGAACTCTGGCCCTCGCCTGGAGAGATGAGCGGTTTTCCACTCCGCTCTATTTGCATCAACTCTCCGAGGGGATGCTCCGATTTTTATGGCTAGCTACACTCCTCCAAAGTCCTGGCCTGACTTCCTTTACTTTACTCGACGAGCCCGAGGTCAGCCTTCATCCTGAACTTCTCTGTCTCTTCGCAGACCTTCTCCGAGAAGCCTCCGAACGGACTCAGGTGGTCGTCGCCACTCATTCCGACCGGCTGATCAGTTTCCTTAAGCCAGAGGAGGTGGTGGTTATGGATGTCGAGGAAAATGGCATGGTAACCGCAACCTGGGCGGATCAGATGGATCTGGAGGAGTGGTTGAAGGAATACACGCTGGATGAGTTATGGAGGAGAAGGCTATTGGGGGGGACAGCGTGAATATCGTCATCTTGATTGAGGGCCAAACAGAGGTTCAATTCATCGAGCAACATGTCAAACATTTTCTTGAGAACCGGATAAGGGGGCACATGCCAAGAATTCGGACGGTCAAATGCGGCGGTCCACTACCCAAACAGTATGAATTGAAAAAGGCGGTAGAACGCCTCCTTTCAAACCAGAAGAAGCCTGTGGATGCGGTGGTGGCGTTAACAGATGTATACACCGGAATAACCCCTCATCCTTTCCAGGATGGTGAAGATGCCAGACGAAAAATGAATGAGTGGACTGGCAATAACCCCAATTTCCATCCTCATGCAGCTCAGTATGAGATTGAAGCTTGGTTGATCCCCTATCGGGACAGAATCCAGAAGATTTCCGGCTGCCAGGACCCGCCACCAGGGAGGTCTCCAGAGGAAATTGACCATGACAATCCTCCCTCACACCTCCTCGAACGAGTCTTCAAGAAGGGAGGGAGTCAATACAAGAAGACATTGCATCCAGTCAGAATTCTTGATAACCAAGACCTCATGAAGTCTGTAAAAGAATGCCCACACTTAAAAAATTTCCTCAACACCCTTCTCACCCTCTCCTCCGCCGATCCCATCCCCTGACCTA
>CAZORO010000295.1:0-7134 GCA_964581845.1 uncultured bacterium | reverse complement strand
CGGATGTGGTTAGAGTAGACAGGTTATGGCCGTGAGGAAGTCCTGGGACAACGAGCCGATTTCTTGATTACTGTCGATCCTCTGTTATCCGATTTCAATATTTCAACTCAATTTTGGATTGATGGTCCTGTCCGTGATGTTCCTCTCCAATACCTCCGCAAGGATGGAACCACGCTTGATATACTGGTGAGCGCCGATCCAACCACCAGTCTCCATGGAGATAGGATTGTTCTTGCCGTTATCCAGGATGTGACCGACCAGAGGATGGTGGAGAAGACTCTGCGTCACCGGGATGCCATTTATCAGTCAGTCAGCTTTGCCGCGCAACGCTTCCTGAGATCCTCGGATTGGGAGCTCAACATCCAGGAGGTCCTCAAGAGGTTGGGTGAAGCGGCGGGTGTCAGCCGGACTTATTTGTTTCAAAACAGATACATGCCTGATGGAGATTTGGTAACCGATCAGCGTTTTGAATGGGTGGCACCTGGAATTTCACCGGAGATCGAGAACCAGGCGATGCAGGGGTTTTCCTACCGGCTCACAGGAACAGGTTTGTTCGAGAGTGTCCTTGGAAAAGGTGAGATAATCTATGGTCATGTCAGGGATTTCCCAACACCTGAAAGGGATTTCCTTTCCACCCAAGGTATCCAGTCCATTGTGCTGGTCCCGCTGTTTGTCAACGAGAACTGGTGGGGATTTATCGGTTTCGATGAGTGTCATGTGGAGAGGAACTGGTCCACCATTGAGATTGATGCTCTACGTACCGCCGCCTCAACTCTCGGTGCGGCGATCCAACGGCGCGCTAATGAACAGGAGCGGTTGAGCCTGGAGGCGCAGGTTCAACAGACCCAGAAGCTTGAAAGCCTCGGAATCCTGGCGGGTGGGATTGCCCATGATTTTAACAACCTATTACTAGGTATTCTCGGTAACGCCGACTTGGCGCTCATGGAGCTACGGACCGAATCGCCCGCCCGTCAGCACATCGAGGATGCTGTCAAGGCCAGCCAACGCGCCGCGGAACTGTGCGGTCAGATGCTTGCTTACTCGGGACGCGGGAGCTTCGTTCTCAAACCTCTTGACCTCTCCGCTCTGGTCGAGGAAATGGCCCACCTACTGGAGGTCTCGATCTCCAAGAAAATATCATTGCATTTCAACTTTGCCTCACGGATTCCACCAGTGGAGGGAGATCCCACCCAACTCCGCCAGGTTGTCATGAACCTCATCATCAATGCTTCCGATGCAATTGGGGACAAAGTCGGCCAGATTGCGATCACGACGGGTGTGGTACAAATGGATCGCAATATGCTTGACAGGCTTCTTGTGGGTTCCGATCTGGAGGCTGGCACCTATGCTTTTCTGGAGGTCAAGGATTCCGGTTGTGGGATGGACCGGGCAACTATCGAACGTATTTTCGATCCCTTCTTTACCACCAAATTTACTGGTAGAGGACTCGGTCTGGCTGCGGTCCATGGTATCGTGCGTTCTCACCATGGAGCGATTGATGTTCAGAGCGATCTGGGATGTGGTACCCGGTTCCGTCTCTTGTTGCCCATAAGCAGTCATCCCATCATGGAGCTGCCCACGCCCGCATTCAAACGGACCGAAAGGAAGGGTTCAGGCACTATATTGGTGGTGGATGACGAGGAGATTATCACCGATATTACTACTAAAATCCTCAGTCAGGCGGGTTTCCGGGTACTCACGGCCAGCGATGGGCGAAGAGGTGTGAATACCTTCTGTCAACATGCCGCCGAGATCGATGCTGTCATACTGGATCTGACCATGCCGGAAATGAGTGGCGAGGAAGTCTATAGTGAAATTGTCTCAGTCAGGTCCGACGTCCGGGTGATTCTTTCCAGCGGGTACAGTGAGTCCGAGGCCGCTGACCGTTTTGCCGGGAAGAATCTGGCAGGATTCATCCAAAAACCCTACCGGCCCAATGTTCTGATCGAGAAACTCAACGAGATACTCGGAAAATAAGAACCATCCGCCGGAATAACACACTCATCCCGTCCCAGCATATGGCAGATATGCCGTTAACCGGGGGTAAGCGTAATGCCACCCCCGGCTCGGGTTCCGGTTTGCTACAGTTTTTCCACCTTGGCGGAATCGATCAAAGACTTGAACCATGTGCCAAGTGCTTTTTCCTGAAGGCTTTCCTTGATATCAACCTTCACTTTGTCAATGGGATCGGTACCGCCCTGAGTGTGTTCGCTGACCTTGATGATGTGATAGCCAAACTCTGTTTCAACCACCTCGCTGATATCACCCGGCTTGAGCGCGAAAGCGGCTGCCTCAAAAGGTGCTACCATCGCCCCCTTTTCAAAGGTGCCGAGTTTTCCCCCGTCGGCTTTGCTGGGGCAGGAGGAGTTCTGCTGGGCCATCTGAGCGAAATCCGCTCCCGCCAACAGCTGCTTGCGGATGTCTTCGGCCTTGGCTTTCTGGGTATCTTTTGTGGCCTGATCGGCGGATTCGCCTGCACCGAGCAGAATGTGACTGGCGGTTACCTGTTCCCCATGCGTGTACTCTTGCTGGTGCTCTTTGTAGAAGGCTTCGACTTCGGCTGAGGCGGGACTTGGCAGGGTGGCTCTGTAGTGCTTGACCGCATTGGCTAGCAAGAAATCCTTTTTCATCTCTTCTTTTAGCGATTCCACAGTCATCTTTTGTTCGGCTAGTTTCTTCTTAAACTCCTCCTCGCTCGGAAAGTTGGAGGAGATTCGCTTGATTTCCCCGTCCAGGTCGGCATCGCTCACGGTAACATTGTTCTTCTTGGCATAGTCCCGCAGCTGTGATTTCAGTACGATCTGTTCAAAGGCTTTGGGTTCGAATTTGACACGGTACTGCTCGAGCATTTCCGGAGAAACCCTACCCCCACCCATGCGATTCAATAAAGCTACCATCTCCTGGTCAACATCGCCTTGAGTTACCGGCTCTCCATTGACCTTCGCGATCACTTTCTTGGGATCTTTGGGCGCATCAGCAAGTTGTGGATCAATGGTGATACTTCCTCCTGGGGGTGCGGCCTGGACACCCGCCGGGGGCTGTGGATCTGTCTGGGCCTGGACAAAATATCCGGGCAGCATCATCAAAATCACCGCAAGCGCGATTACCAGCGATGATCCGTTTCCTTTTACCATGTCTACGATTGAACGCATTGGAACCTCTTTGTTTCAGGAAGCATTGAGTTTTTATGGGCAGAGCACTGCTCAAACCCCTGAGTTCGAACTGATCACGGCTCTCTCCCTGACAGGGAAGAGATCGCCTCTTTCGGTCGGCTGGAGGGAAGCCTTACGGCTGGAAGCCACGCTTTCAGAGGGAACTTAAGAGGTAGCGTAGACAAGCACACGGGTCTATACAAGGGCTAACCCTTTACGGCTTCCCCTTGAACTTGGCGATCTCCTCCTTTAGCAGGTTCAGGTAGAAGCGCCCATGGATCTTGGAGGGTTCGATATCTTTGCTGACCTCGGTGCTGGGTTGTTCGCTTAAAACCCACTCATTCCAGGAGACCACCATGGCGAACCTGGGGCCAATTTCACATGCCCGTGCCCATTGATTCCGGAAAGTCTCTCCCCCATTGCGCGGGGCCTCGGGGATATACCCACCCTCTCCCGGTTCGGCCTGACGGCGCCAGCTGGCGGTCACCACCATCGATTCAGGATGTCCATTCTGCACTGGAAAAGTCTGGAGTCCACGATCCTCCCAGGACCAGTAACCATATTTGCTCACCAGGTTGGGAGTTCTCAAATTGCTCTGCTCGGTGACATAACCTGTCATCCACCGAACCGTAAAACGGTCGTCAGTCCACTCGGGGACACCCTCTTGCCAGGGTGAGGGGGTGTTTACATAGACCACCAACAACGGTTTCCCCTCATATTCCTGAAAGAGGGGACGGTAGACGGGATTGGCCACATAGTCCCGGTAGACCTGGTCCGCTTTTTTTTGGAGACGTCCATCAGTGGCGGCTTCGGGTGCACCGGTCACCCCCAGAAAGATGCTGATCTTTGGGTGCTTCGGAAGTTGGGCGTACTCCTCGAACAGGACCTTGACACTCCCCTCGATCATGTCGAACACAGGATTCGGGGTTTCGCCAGGGGTGTAATTCACATTGTTGGACCAGTCGATCCAGATGAAATCCACTCCCGCATCCGCCAGCCACTCCGCATGTTGGCGGATCACAGCCCGGTCATCGGACCTATAGAAACCCAGTTCAGGCTCCCCCCACACACCCTGCCAGGGGACCTGGTGATGCCAGGTGGTATAAGCCATCCCCACCAGCCGTTCCGAAGGTGGTACCGGCTTCGCCAACAGATTCCCGTAATCTCTCACCGCGTCGAATAAGGCTTCATGTTGATGTGTTGTTTTCGCTATCTCCAGCCAGTCAAGTGCCTCCTTTTCGCTCCACCCCTCCTCCTTGCGCAATAGGACCGCGATGGTGGCTGGTCCAGGATTGGATCCCGTGGCGCAGTGGATGAAGACCGGTTTGGTGGCCGATGTCACGGCTTCCGCAACCGCTTGGATTTGTTTGGGTTGTACCAGTTTACGGTTGATGGGAATGTGCCGGTAGGAGAGTCCCAACCGTTTGGCGGTCTCGTAATCTGGCGTAGCGTCCTCAACACTGATGAGGCTGGTGATGCCGAGTTCCTTGAGTGATTGGAAGGCAGCTTCTCCTTTGGGACGTGCGCCGCTGTAGAACCTTTTCCCCAGGCGGTAGAGATTGGTTAAACCGTTCTTGGTGATCTGTTCGATGCTATGGCTGGCGCTGAGAAGAGGGTATGACTGTTCTTGTGCGGGGGACGGTGTAATTAATACAAACACCACACACATTGCCGCCCATGGTCTGGTTCTACCTGTCCGATTCACTTGCTTATCTCCTTCAGCCAACGTTGTTCCAGCTCTTCCAGACTCTTTTTGTATGCCTTTTGGATGGCATTCTCGATCGGTTCCCCATCCCTGATCGCTGTGATCAGGTTCCTGATCCGGGACCAACCTCCCTCTTTTTCGATGAGGTAGTGAACGAACAGATAAGATTCAACATACAGCTGAGCAGCGAGCGCTGAGTCGCTGATGCCAGAAAATTCACCACCCAGCTTGGAGGGCAGGGGCAAGCGTCCGCTGTTCAGTGAGGCGATCACCGAATCGTGCATGGCTGGATTATCCGGATCCTGCCCGGCGGCGTTTTGCGCCAGGCCTTCATGAAGCCATACGGGGATGTGGGCCGGAGCGGTCCGGTTGTGGATAAGAGCATGGGTGTATTCGTGGAAGATCAACTTACGGAGGGTCTCCTTGCCATTGACAAGATCCTCCTCGCTCAAATCGGCGATGGGCAACCGGATCTTGCCGTCATAAGCTCCTCCCGCCCAACTGTGCAGACCAAGGATCTGTTTGAACTGCCCAGCGCTGTAGATCACCACCGGGATGGTTCCCTCCGGACGCAGCGAGAACTTGCCAATCATCTCCCGCTGGGCATTGGCCAACAAGCGGCGTGTCTCGCGAGCCACATGACGGACCTCGTTGCCCTCGAAGGAAATCTTGAAAACTCCCTTGTCCTGGGTCTCAAAATTTCCAGCTTCTTGAATCTCCTTCTGTACCTTGGCGATCAGTTCAGCCAGTTCGGGTTGAGGCGCTCCCTGATAGGCTTGTTGGAAAAGATCCAAGGCGGTTTCGAGGTCGTAGTCCTGATAAGCGATCTGCCCCAGGTGGAAGAGGGCTATGGGTTGGCCTGGATCTTGTTCGAGGGCCTTCTCAAACAACCCTTCGCGTCTCCGTTTTTCCGAGCCAGGCATCGCCAGAGCTTGATCCACATATAAGGCCGCCAGGGCTAAACGGATCTGAGCCGCGAGTTTTTCATCTCCCGTTCCCTCGGCCAGCCCTTGCGCCTCGGTAAGTTTTTTCTCGCTTAGGGAGTAGCTTCCCGCGAGACGTTGCTGGTTGCCATTGCCCGCGATCGCGAAGGCCAGATTCTGTTTGACCACTGTCTCGCCGGGGAGCATCCGCTCGGCCTTGCGCAGAACCTCCTCCGCGATGGCATAGTTCTTCTTGCTGGCCTCCTGGACCCCTTTCTCGTTGTAGAGAAAACCCAGTAATTGGGTCCGCTCCAGGGAGGACAGCTTCTGGGCGTCGGAACCCTCCTCGGCTAGCCGTAGCTTCTCATCGATGGAGAGCTTCTCGAATGCCGGCCCAAAGGGATTCGGAAGGGTGAAAGACCCTGTGGAAGGCTGGTACTCCAGATCCTCCGATTCGTACTCGAGATGAGGGGGGATGACGCTGGTATAGGCTCCCGAAAGAATCACCTCGGTACATTTTCCTGTCTCCACCTTTAGGGTCCCACGTTGTTGCGTGTCTCCCGCTTGGATCCGGTATTGGTATACGGCTGGGTTTGGAGGATAGAAGACAGCCGAAGCATCCTTAACCAGAGTGGCGGTCTTCAAATAACCTCTCCCAACACAGATGAAGCGAACCTCGCCGTCGATGTGGGAGACTACCGTAATGACCGGTGGTCCAGACTTCTCCAAAGGGACCAGATTGGTGGCCACCTCCACTTCCGCAAAAACCCCTGAGGCCAAGAAAGGTACGGTGAAGAGAACCAGTTGAGGAAAGAGCCTCAGGCGGCGGAGTGGCGAATTCATTCGCCTTGAAGCATCCATGCTAATGAGGTTACAGCCTTGTGCCAAAAGGTGAATGAATTCGCCACTCCGTCTTGCGATGGAAACGCAGCCTGTCATCATCTGTATCCCCCAGTACAGCCATGGTACATCCCTCTTATTCCACCGTCACGCTCTTCGCGAGATTCCTGGGCTTGTCCACATTGCATCCACGCGCGACCGCCGCATGATAGGCCAGCAATTGAAGCGGGACCACGCTCAGCAGGGGTTGAAGTGGATCCAGGGTGTCCGGTACCTCGATCACGTAATCAGTATAATTGTGGATGTGGGTGTCTCCCTCGGTGGCCACCGCGATGACTTGGCCTCCGCGCGCACGGACCTCCTCGATATTGCTGATGACCTTGCCATATTGAACCCCTTGAGTAGCAATGAAAACCACCGGCATCCCCTCCTTAATCAGAGCGATAGGGCCATGCTTCATCTCGGCGGCGGGCATTCCCTCGGCATGGATATAGCTGATTTCCTTGAGCTTGAG
>CAZORO010000294.1:0-7165 GCA_964581845.1 uncultured bacterium | reverse complement strand
CTTGATGGCGCTGATACATTCCGGCGGCTTCGAGAGATCAACCCCGAGGTCAGGGCGATCCTGATGAGCGGGTACCAATACAGCGAGGAGATTGAAATACTTGTGGCCGAGGGTGTTAAAGCCTTTCTTTCAAAACCATTCCAGATAGAGGAATTAATCCAGATCGTCCGGGCAGCCATGGAGTTGTAACCACTTGCTATTGTCTCCAATCCTTGTCCCCATCAACTGGGAACACTAAGATCAAGGCTAAGCCAGGGAGACCGGCCATCCTTGATGAGTGCCGTGAACCGGGCAAAGACCTCAAATAACGCGAGACATCAACTCTTTCCGTGTTCAGATCATAACCGGGACACAAGGCCGTATGGATATTCCTCAATTCAAGATCAACGGTTTCGTGCTGGATCACGAGATGGATATGAACCTTTGGCAAGACAGGCCGCTTCCTACTATCGATGTTTGATGAGATCTCCGGTGTGGCGAATTCATTCGCCTTGTGTGTATTCCAAGCAATGGGAATCGCTGCTCCCTCGGTTCCTGAAGCCTATTCCGCCTTTTCCTTTAGCGCCTTTTCTATCGCCGCTGTGACCTTCTCATCCAGTGGCTTATCCCCTGATTCAAACTTAGCGGCGACTTTCCCATTTCTATCAATCAAGTACTTCTGGAAATTCCAGGCCACCTCTCCACCGAATCCTGGATTCTTGACCTCATCGGTGAGGAACTTGTAGAGATCACATTTGTCCTCACCCTTTACCGAGACCTTGGCGAAAAGGTCGAAGCTGACATCGTACTTGGTCTTGCAGAAGGTTAGGATTTCCTCATTGGTACCAGGTTCCTGACCAGCGAAATTGTTAGCGGGGAAGGCCAGGATCTGGAAACCCTGGTTCTTGTACTTCTTGTACAGCTTCTCCAGATCTTCGTATTGGGGGGTATAACCACACCTGGAGGCTACATTGACAATCAACAGGACTGTGCCCTGATAATCTCCCAGGTAAATGTCCGCTCCATGGATATTCTTCACCTTAAAATCAAGCACTGGACTGACCTCCTTGGAGGTTTTCTTGTCTTCCGTGAACCCCGGCATGGCCACCAGTTGAAGGCATACAATGACTGATAGAAAACAACTCAATAGAATCCGCACCTCTGATATACCTCTTGTCCATGGCGATTCTGGCCGTCTTGGCCTTCATTATCCAAGCCAACAGGAGGTTACGCAAGCCTCACCTTGAGCCGGAGTGGGTCCAGCCAGGGAGTTTCCATAACCGATCACCAGGGTTGAGAGAATGAGGATCAGAATACCAGCGAGGATGAGTTGGTGAGTTTTCCAGCTGGTTCCACGCCACTCCTTGAAAAGGATGCCCCATAAATTGCTGAATACAATGATGAAAGCCATATGCAGGCTCCAGCTGGAAAAGTCATAGGCTCCCATCTGAGTGGTACCCATCCCGTAGAACATGAACTGGAAGTACCAGGTGATCCCCGCCAGGGCGGAGAAGAAGTAGTTGAATGCGAGAAGAAGATTTGGCCCACGAAGATACTCGCCACCACTCCCATTCTGCCAGTGTAGAATCAGGCACCAGATCAAATTGGTGGTGAATCCGCCCGCCAGGATGATGATGAACACAGGGCCATTTTGCCAGAGTGTTTTGGCGCCATGGGCTAGAGCCACATCCGCAATCGGTTTTCCGGCGAAGATGCCAATGGCCATGCAAGCACTCATGATCCCGCAGAAGACCGCCACCCAGACTCCCTTCTTGAAATCAAACTCCATGACTGTGGCCCTCTTCGCCTCCTCAGTGAGCTCGCCCTCCTTGCGGATTCCCGCCAGGCCACATACAGCGATCCCCACCAAGCACAACAGCACGCCGGCGATGGTGACCTGGCCCGAAAGGGTACTCACCAGCTGGCCAAATTCGCCCTTATATATGGGAGGAATGAGAGTTCCGAAGGCCGCGCAGAATCCTAGTGCGAGCGCATAACCCAAGGACATTCCGAGATAACGCATCGAAAGACCGAATGTCAGCCCGCCTATTCCCCACAGCAGCCCGAAGAAATAACTCCAAAAAGCGCTTGATGACGGGGCGGACCAGAGCACCTCCAGCAGATCGGGAATCGTCAAGGCCGCGACCACCCAGGGAGCCACAAGCCAACTGAAAACTCCCCCAACGAGCCAATAAGTCTCCCAGGACCATTCACGGACACGTTTGAAAGGGATGTAAAAACTACCGGCGGCAAAACCGCCCAAACCATGCAGCGTGACTCCTAAAAAGGGATTGGGTGCGGACATAAGGGAACCTCCTCGGCAGTTGTTATCCTGTAACTTTGCCCATTGATTTGGCTATACTCCCCCAGGTGTCTTGGGATCACCGGTGGCTTGCGCCCTCGGATTCCCAAGGCGAATGGCGCAAGCGCCACTCAGCGGGAAGGTCTTTTTACCATGAATCGCTATCTCACCGCGACCCTGATGGTTTTCTTCATGGCCGGTTGTCTCCGGGAAGATCCCGTGCTGATTCTGAGCGGACGTGTTGAAGTGGATGATGTGCATGTGGGATCGAAGATCGGTGGAAGGGTCTGGAAGGTCAACCATGAGGAGAGTGATGAGGTCAAGGCGGGGGAACCGGTGGTCCTGTTGGAGGACATGGAATTGGCCGCTCAGCTTGATCAAGCCAAAGCCTCCGCCGCTCAAGCCCAGGCCAATCTGAGTCTCCTTCTTGTAGGGACAAGAAAGGAGGATCTCGATCGCGCCGAGGCGGTGGTAGAGGCACGTTCGGCTGAACTCATCCTACGTAAGAAAGGATTCCGCGATGAAGAGGTCCGCGAGGCCGAGGCTCAAGTGGAGTCGGCTCGTAGCGATCTCCAGTTCGCCAGCGCGGAATACATCCGGACCAAGTCGCTCTTTGAGAAAGGGGCAGTTGACCGGCGGGAGATGGACAACAAACAGTCCCTTTTCGATACCGCCCGTGCCAAGACAGAGATTGCCCTTCAACGTCTCGCGCTTTTCCGGAGTGGATCTCGCCCGGAGGAAATCGCCATGGCGGAAGCTCAATTAGCGCAGGCAAGAGCCGACCTCACACGGCTGCGCAACGGCGCGCGCCCAGAGGAAATTGCCGCTCAACGTGCCGCGGTGGAGGCGGCCAACGCCAATGTGGCGCGGCTTCAATCCCAACTCGAGGAAACCCGGATTCTGTCCCCCTCGGATGCCATGGTGGAGACCTTGGACCTGAAACCAGGTGATCTCGTCAAGGCGGGTGAACCGGTGGCGGTGCTCAATCTTAAGAATACCCCCTGGGTACGTTGTTATATCCCCGAAAATCACCTGGGGAGCATCCGGCCCGGGGATCTGGTTATGGTGACTGTCGATTCCTATCCTGGAGAGAAATTTCCCGGCAAAGTCCGCCGGCTCAGCTCCGAAGCGGAATTCACGCCGCGCAACATACAAACCACCGAGAAGCGTTCCGAACTGGTCTTTGAGGTCAAGGTCGACATCCTCGAACGGGGAGAGAAACTGCGCGCGGGGATGTATGCCGATGTGTACGTCCCGAAGGAACGGAAGGAGGAGCAACCACCAACTCCATCGGTTTGAATCCGGATATGGACCGCATCAACGTAATGAGAACCAACAACCTGGCGTCTGTCTCATCCAAGGATCCCGTGATTGTGGCGGATGGCCTTACCCGCCGCTTTGGGAAATTCGTGGCGGTCGACTCTGTCTCCTTCGAGATCGAGGAGGGAGCCATCTTTGGTTTTCTGGGCCCCAATGGCTCCGGGAAATCGACAGTCATCAGGATGCTTTGTGGCCTCCTGGAACCAAGCAATGGCACCGCCTGGCTGGATGGGATCAATGTGGCCAAACGTCCCGAAGCGGTCAAGGAGAGGATTGGCTACACCTCCCAGCGGTTCAGTCTCTATGAGGATCTGACGGTTGAGGAAAACATCCGTTTTTTTGGCCGTGTTTACGGGCTCCGCGGGAGTATCCTGGCCAGACGCCGGGATGATGTGATCGGCCTGTTGGGGCTCGGTCCTTATGCAGACCGTCTGGCTGGAAGGTTGTCCGGTGGCTGGAAACAGCGGCTCGCGGTGGCTTGTGCGCTGCTTCACCATCCAAAGATCATCTTTCTTGATGAGCCGACCGCGGGTATCGATCCAGTTGCGCGGCGTGACCTATGGGACCTCCTGTTCCTCCTGTCAAGCCAGGGAACCACTCTCTTTGTTACCACACACTACATGGATGAAGCCGAAAGGTGCACTCATGTTGGATATATCCACCTCTCAAAACTGATGGTGTGTGGTGCTCCGGATGATCTCAAGGAGATGCCCGAGGTTTCGCCCTCGGGCACGCGCCGTCTGGAGGTCGAATGTGCCTCTCCGACCCAGGCATTGGAGTTGCTCCGCCACACGGAGGGGGTGGTGGATGCCACTTTGTTTGGCCAATCGATTCATCTTTTAGCTGTCCAGGATCTCACGGTGACAGAAATCCGTGAGATGCTGGAAGCTGCCACATTTCCATGCCAGGACATACGTGTGATTGGCCCTTCCCTGGAGGATGTGTTTGTGATGTTGACACGTATACGGGTGATGGCATCCAGTGGCAAGGTAGAAGACAAACGCCTCATGGAGGGAGGTGGATAAAGAACTGAAATGCCGAAGTCAATTATTACGAGGATCATTACCGGATTCGTTGTCTCCTTGATTCTCCTTTTTTTGGTGAGTTGGGTGTCACTTGGTTCGATTGACGCGCTTCGCGCAGCGGGGAAGGACCAGTTGGATTGGTCCATGCTGACAAAGGAGTTGGGAGACATCACCCCAGCGATTCTCCTGGCTGAGAGTGGACGCCGAGGCTATGTTCCCTCGCGTAATCCGGCGGCGCTTAACATGTTCAAGAAAGGAGTTGATTCGGTTCATAAGGAGATTCATGAAATTGTGGGACTCGCCGCTGGGCAATCTAGCTTTCTGCAAAGGATTGGAGAGATTCAGAGGGAAGTGGATGAAGCAATAATCACGTTCCAGGACTCCATAGCGGCTTTCCAAGAGAATGGCGATATGCGTCTTCAAGATGCTTTTTTGGATAAAGGACTAAAACATATCAATGCAATTGGCTCCTCAATCGAAGCGCTTACCAACGAAATCACAAAGGAATCAGAGCAACGCGAGGCGATTGTGGATCAGCGTACCATTGATGCCAAGAGATTGATTCACATCATGGTGATCCTGGCGCTGATCGGAGGTGTTGTTGCTGTCTTCATTATTTCCCGTGACTTGGCCGTGAAATCACGCCTTGAGAAAAAGCAAGCCGAGCTCATCGAGCAACTCCAACATGCCCTTAAAGAAGTAAAGACCCTGTCGGGTCTGCTCCCGATCTGTGCCTCCTGCAAGAAAATACGCAACGATTCAGGGTACTGGACTCAGATCGAGGAGTATGTGACAGAACACTCCGAGGCGCATTTTAGTCATGGACTCTGCGAGGAATGCGCCGCAAGGCTTTATCCGGACTTGTATGTTCCCAAGGGGACTCGTGAACAGCCCAGGAGTGATACCTCCCCGGTGAGTGATCCACATTTTTCATCCAGGCTACCGGGAGGCGTCAGCTAATGTTGAGGGGTTTCTGGGCGATTGTGTACAAGGAACTCCTGCAAATCCGGCGAGATCCAAGCACTCGGTTTGTGTTCCTTGTCCCCGCCTTCCAGACCATCATCTTTGGTTTCGCGATTGACATGGATATCCAGCACATCCCCACCGTGGTTTATGACATGGACCGGAGCGTTGAAAGCCGCCGCCTGATCGAGAGTTTCGCCAACACGAACACATTTGATGTGGTTTGTGAGGTGGCAGGTGAAGGGGAGATCCGCCGTCAAATCGTGGCAGGATGGGCCAAGGTGGGAATCCTGGTGCCACCCGATTACAGCGCCAAGTTGCTCCGGGGCGAACAGGCCACTGTCCAGGTCCTCGTGGATGGATCCGATAGCTCGGTGGCGACCAACGCGGTTCAAACTGCCCTTGGAGTTGGCCAGATTCAGTCCTTGATACGAGCGGGGATTGATCCTTCACTGCGGTCCCTGGATGTCCGCCCTTGGGTTCTTTACAACCCCAATCTGGAAAGCTCCCATTTCTATGTTCCAGGGCTGATCGGAATCATCCTTCAGGTCGTGACCGTGTTCCTGACCGCCTTCGCAGTGGTTCGTGAGCGCGAACGTGGAACCATGGAGCAACTAGTGGTCACTCCGGTGTCGAAGTGGGCACTTATCATTGGGAAGCTGGTGCCCTATTCCATCCTTGGAGTGGTTCAGACCATTTTTGTTTTGGCCTTGATGCGTTATTTGTTTGGGATTCCAATCGAGGGAGATGTTTTTCTGCTGCTGGTTTTATCGGTATTGTTTCTGCTTCCCGCCCTTTCGATGGGGATTCTTATCTCTACCGTGTCTCAGAATCAGGGGCAAGCGACGCAGATCGGAATCCTTGTTATTGTCCCCTCGATCCTCCTTTCGGGTTTCGCTTTTCCTCGTGAGACCATGCCATTTCTAATCTACATTATCACCTTCTTAATTCCGGTCACCTACTATGTGCAGATACTCAGGGGGATCATTCTACGTGGAGCTGGGCTTTGGGCGCTCTGGCCCCAAACCGTGGCGTTAGTTATTTTCGCCTTGGTCTTGGTGGTGATGAGCGCGCTCCGTTTCCAGAAACGGTTGGGGTGATCTAATCAGCGGGTCCAGGAGTTCAACTCTTGGGCCAGTTGATACTTCAGAGCCAGCTGATGGTTACGGTCCCAGACGGAAGATGTCTCCTTCGCTGGTGGTTCCATTCGTCGGGCTGTAAGTGAGTTCACGGATCTGGTCCATGAGGATTCCCTTGGGGATATCACCATTGAATCCGGTGAAGTTGCTGCCGGGATGTCCAGCTTTCTCATTAATATCTCCATATCTTCCCGCTCCCCGGGCATCCAGGTTGGGCAGCAAGGGAGTGCGGATTGGTGCGCCGGAGGGAGCATTCTTGCCGGGATTCTCCGCTTCATCGCAATCAGGCCCGAAGCTGGTGACAATCCAGCCAACCTTTACGCCATCACGGTCCTCACGGTAGGAGTAAGTCACAAATCCTGGAAGGTTGCTGAAGGGATCTGTCGGGACAGTTTGGATGTAACGGTTAGGAGTGGTGAGTCCAGGCACTTTCCCGA
>CAZORO010000293.1:0-7165 GCA_964581845.1 uncultured bacterium | reverse complement strand
TTCCGATCTCCTCCACCTACCACGGAATACTCAAAGCTTGCGATATTCCCTTTGCCTCCTCCCACTGTGGCATAGATCCCGGGGAGGTATGAACCTGGAGGACCTCCAGCCTGGTTTCCTCCCCCACCACCAATGGTTCCGTAGTCATCTACAACACGGTTTCCGGTATTGGGATCAGCCGGATCACTTCTTCCACCACCACCGATTGTGGCATAATTCGCGTTGGAGGTATTGCCATAGCCTCCGCCCACCGTCGCATACTCGCCTTGGGTTTGGTTCTGTCTTCCACCTCCGATGAACGAACAAAGAGAGTCACTCGGGATTAAATTATCCCAACCACCTGAGACGACCCCGTAACCAGCCTCGACCTTATTGATATACCCCCCACCCACACCCGAGTAGGTCCCGCTGGCGGAGTTTGTGTTCCCACCACCCACCGTACTCCAGTCGCTCAATGCTTGATTTCCAGCACCCCCACCCACCATCGACGCCCTGCCACTTGATACATTTGAACCCCCACCCGCAACGCTAGCGTATTCCTCGCTCGCAGTGTTATCCGCTCCCCCTCCAACCGAAGACCATCGACTACTGGAGGTGTTCGACTCCCCTCCTGCAATACTTGAAAAGTCACCTTCGGCTTTATTGCGCCCTCCTCCCGCGACCGTTCCATAACTAGCAGTAGCTCGGTTCCCCGATGAAGGATCTGAAAGATTTGATAGACCCCCACCGCCAATGGTTGTAAACAAAGCAGTAGCTTGATTGCCGCCACCACCACCAATCGTCGCACCACCTCCGCTAGCCACATTCCCTTGACCACCACTCACTGTGTCTGCATCATTTGTGGCCACATTCGAATCCCCCCCACCAACCGTTGCCAAACTGGCCTGCGCCTGGTTGCTCTGGCCGCCTGCTACAACAGAATATTGTCCCAACGCCTTGTTTTTTTTCCCTCCGCTGACAGTTCCATAATTACCGCTGACCTGATTGGGCGCTGATACGTTTCCTCCCCCAGCGATGGTTCCCCCTTCAACCGAGGCGCCGACCGTGTTGGAGCTGTGTCCACCCACCAGGTTGGGACTGTTGGTGCTGGGGATTAATGCCAGGGCACGGTGATTGTTCGCCTTGATGACCACGGCTTGGTTGTTGGTGGTGCCCAGAAACTTACCCGATACGGTAGAGTTTCCATCCAGACTCCATCCACTCGATCCCAGCGATTGAGGTGTGAGATAGGCGGATGCGGGTTGCCCACCAAGTGAGTCACTGTTGGCCGCTTGACGCGCGAAGGGGACACTATGAAAACGAACACGTCCAGGGAAATACTCGGAAGCCTCGATGCCATCCTTGTCAGTGTCCACCCCCAGGTCATACCAGGCCTGCTCCGGAGGAACAAAAACATCCTCCAGAATCAGTTCCAGAGAGAAACGTCCCGAATCTGAAAACGTGGTGGTTCCCATTGAATTCGCTAGCAGGTTGCCCCCCATCGAGGCATCCCAGATACGGACTGCATAGAAATAGGTTCCAGTTAGTGGACCTCCTCCCGGACCCTCAAGCGTACCCTGAATGGTGATGGTGTCTGGAACCGTGGCCAAACAAGGTTGAGCAAGACAGGCCAGACAGAACAATCCGAGAGGAAAAATGGCATAGGTCTTTCTCATGTAAATTGCCTCCTTCATGGATTCCCGCCTTCGCGGATTTGACGATTCAATATCGTCAATAAAAATCCACGGATACTCCACGTGCTCGAAGCGCCGGGATCTGCACATTTCGCGCATTCTCACTAAGAGGATTGCTGTAAATGGTAAGCTGGTCGTTGGTGGCGAAGTCGAGGTTGTTCACTAATCCAGTCAGATCTGTAATCAGATTCCCAGGTAAACCCACAAAATTGAGCTTCTTTAGTCCCTGAAGAGGATCGACACTGGTGATATAGTTCTGGTATGGAACCGAGAGAATTTTATCTCCATGCGCGTAGAGAGTGAGTAGATTCGTCATCCCTGCCAGAGGACTGAGGTCGCTGATCCCGGTTCGTCTTGCATCCAACTTTCGTATCTTCACCAAGTTGGTCAGAGTACCCAGGGATCCGATATTGTTTTCACGGATGTCGAGCTCGTGTAGATTGATCAAATTCTCGACGCCACTCAGACTGGTAAGGCCGCAATTTCCCACATCGAGAGAGGTCAGTGATGTAAGATTGGCCAATGGAGTCAGGCTTGTCAGGGGATTGTTATGAAGACCTAACATGTCGAGGTGGGTCAGGTTTTGAAGCGGCGACAAATCCGCGATCTGATTGTAGCTCATATTCAGTGTAAAAAGCTTCGATAGACCCGCCAAAGGCCCCAAATCCTGGACCTGGTTGTGTTGGAGGTCCAGATCGATGAGTTTCGTGGCATGCTGGAGCCCCTGCAGATTTTGGATATTCTTATAGCGAGCCTGGAGACTGGTCAAAATATCCATATCCCCTTGAAGGATCTCTCCCTCGGGTTTACAGATTTCCTTGCGGACAGCCGCCTCAAGATTCGGATCCTGAAAAGTGATTTCTCCTTTGCATTGGGGCGTATCCGCCGCCAGCTCCAGAAAAACAGCATTGGCCATCAGCGCCAGGAATTGCAGGCACTTTTTGGTTTTTTCTAGGGACTCCCTTAATGCTGTTTTATCGATATCTTTACACTTATAGATCTCTGGATGAGCCTCACAATCATCCAAGAGAGCCATCGTTTTCAGGTGGAACGCCATCAAGGGGGTAGCGGCCAGGTTGAATCCAGAAATTTGACGTACACGGTCATCGTCGTGTGGATTTTCATTTTCATCCACCAAGGCCCTTAAAAGACAATCACAGGTTTCCGTATTCTCAGAGGGGAATAATTCCTCATCTGTCAGAATGAAAGACAGGATCATATGGGATGCTTGCGTTTCGGCGGCGCCAAAAAAAAAAGGGTCCACATTAAAAATGGCCGTCTGGAGGATTTTTTGTTGATCAAAACAGTATTGGGAAGCGTCATCGTAATTTCTTTTGGCGCCACTACCGCTGAGATTTTTGAGAAAGTCCTCAGGGATCCTCGCGAAGTCCGCCACCCCCGAGACAACTTCTCCTCCGGCCATTCCAGAAAAGGTGAATGCGGAGGAGCTGGTGTACTGCGCGAGAAGATTGAATTCCCCCCCAATCAAGTCCGTGGGACGTTCCTGGATGTCGAAATCCACTTCCAACAAGTTACCGGTTGTGCCGCTTATGATCATCGAAGTGGCCCTGACCAGGTTTCCCAGGCTATCTTTAACACCATAAACAGAAAGCACCTGTGGAGGTCTGCCGACGACAAGCGCCAACGGATTAGCGGGATCTCCATTGGCTGAAAGGAACTCATTAAAGAAGCAGCGGCTAAAACCATCCCCGACCGCGAGGAGGAGATCGGCGATCCCTGTCCGTCCATCCGCATTGAGATCACAACCACCAGTACGGAATCCCTGGATGAAGAGCAAGATTTGGTCCGTATTTGGACCGGAGGTGTCCGCCTTCACCTCATGAAGGACACCGCCGAAAAGAAAAGCAGCGAAAAGGATCACAAACCACATATGTCTACGGCACATGACTTTCCCCCTTTGACAATGGGGTATGGGTTGGTGGGCGGATTACTAACACTCTATCACTTGAGTGAAAGGATGTAATCAACGAATATCAATGCACCGGAGGCCTCATCTCCATTTGAAGGGAGGATCTGTCATGCGTTGCTTGCGACCCTGGTCCTTTGTTCTCACACAAATCGCACTGTTTTTCTCCATAACCGGCCCTAACGCCGGCACACCACATGGACTCGATCTGGCGGGAAATACCTTGGAAATCCATGAGATGACTGAAGGGATCATCCTGTCCCAGATAGAGGTTCAATCAGAGGATCAGAAGCTTAAATGGATCGTTGAGCAACCACAGATCCCCATTTGGAGTGTGGTGGTTCAGGATGCCTCTGGGGAGCGGAAGGAGGTCACCTCCCTGGATGGGGTGGGCCATGTCCGCGAGGTCTCAACCAATGAGCTCGAGCTGATTTGGGAGGGGCTTGAACCAGGAGAGGTAAATGTGACCGTGAAAGTCTCCTCGCGCCATGCGGCTTCGGTGTGGAGCCTGGAGGCGGAGGTTCGAAAGGAGGGTTATACCCTCTGGGATGTGACCTTCCCTGAGATCGGTCCGGTCAAGGATGTGGAGAAGGTTCACTCCATCACCACCTATGGCTGGGGAGTGATTCATAACGACCTCCAGGCACGCAAGTTGGATGAGGCGGTGTATCCCTCCTGTGTGCGCGCCATGCCCTTTATTGCGGTCTCGGATGGTGCTGCTGGCTTGTATCTTGGGATCGAGGATACCCAGGGATACCCGCTACGGTTGTTTGTAGGGCCTCACAAGGAAACCCAGGCCATTACGCTGGGGCTCAGGCATGAACTTGAGAATATGGGCAAGACCCGCACCTTCAAAACCCCCTATCCAGTGGTTCTGACCCCCTTTGAGGGAGACTGGTATGAGGCGGCACGGATCTACCGCAGAACAGCCAAAACGGTGTGGGCGGACGTTTCTCCTCTCTCTGAGCGTAAGGATATCCCTCAGTGGTTGAAGGATATCGATCTGTGGTTGGTAGGGGCTTGTGAAGATGAGGCCACGGCCAACAAAACTCTGGAATTCGCACATTATTTCGGGGTTCCCACCGCCGCGCATATTTATAGCTGGCATCAGATCCCCTTTGATGATCACTACCCAGAGTATTTCCCCCCGAAGCCTGGCTTCATCGAGGCGGTGGCCAAGGTCCAGGCTGGGGGAGTGCCAGTCATGCCCTATATCAATGGCCGTCTTTGGGATCCCGCCACCACCAGTTGGGCCATTGAGGAAGCGAGTAAATCTTGTGCCTTGGATGAGCAGGGCAAGCCCTATGTCGAGGTGTATGGTTCCAAAGTGCCGCTCTCGCCGATGTGTCCCTCCACGGAGTTGTGGAAAAACAAGGTTACGGGGCTGGTGGACCGTCTCATCCATGAGTGTGGGGTGAAAGCGGTTTATATCGACCAGATCTCCGCCGCAGCTGCCAAGCGCTGCTTCGCGGAAAACCATGGCCACCCCATCGGAGGTGGCACTTATTGGATCCAGGGCTACCGGGATCTTGTGTCCCGCTGCCTTGCGAAACTGGGGCCGGAGAATGTGCTCACCACCGAGGAGAACGCCGATCCATGGAATGATCTGCTCCATGCCTTCCTTCTGGTAAACACACGCGCCAATGGGGGTGAAATCGTACCGCTCTATCCGGCGGTGTATAGCGGACAGGTCATCTCGTTCGGATTCCAATACATCCAGGGTGACGATTTCACCAACCGTTACCCACTTCGTCTTAAGTTAGCGCGGGCGCTGGTGTTTGGTTCCCAGCTGGGTTGGGTGGGGGCGCAGATCCTGGAGGAAGCGAACAAAACCGAGGCGGAGTTCCTGAAATCTCTCTGCCAGGCGCGTCATGCCTCCCGCGATGCCCTCCAGTATGGACAGCTGCTCCCTCCTCTGGTGATGGAGAACGTGGGGACAGTTTCCTGGGGAGATGAGTCAAAGGGAACAAAAGACACCCAGCCAGCGGTGCTCTCTAGCCTGTGGCTCACCCCGGAGAGCAAACGGAAACTGGTGGTGGTCAATGTGAGTGATGAGGAGCAGAAAGTGAGCCTGGGATTCAACCGCCGTCATTTAGACCGCCGCTTTCTGGATCAGAGCGGTCCGGTTGTTCTCCGTCTTCATCCAGTGGGAGAGGGACCTTTGGTTGAACTCCAAGGTAAAGAAGGTGAAAACTTCACGGCAGAAATTACCATTCCAGGCCGTCAAGTAATGATTTATGAAGTACAGGGACAATGAGCAGGAATAGATAAGTCTTCATCCCAACCCTAACCGTTGGATTTTCTTCAATAATCCCCGGCGGGTCAGTCCCAGTCTTTCCGCTGCATGGGTTCTGTTTCCATTGGTTTCCTGGAGAACTTTTCGTATCAGCCGTTTTTCCAGCAGATTGGTGGTTTCTCTTAGAGTCGAGGAGCCGGTTTCGGGAGCCGGGATGTAGGATGCCTTCCCCAGGGAAAGCAATATCTTCCGGGAAACCAATTCCTCAGTCAGGATGGAATCATACTTTCCCAGAATGACCATCTGTTCAATCTCATGTTTGAGCTGACGGCAGTTGCCTGGCCAATTGTAGTCTAGAAACATCCGCATCACCTTGGGATGGATCTTCTTGGGCTCTACACCGGCATCCTTGACCGCCTGATCCAGGAAGTACTCCACCAAGAGAGGGATCTCTTCGGGACGTTCCTGCAGGGATGGCACGCTGATCGTTAGGACACTCAGCCGGTAAAAGAGATCCTCACGGAACTTCCCCTCGGATATCAAACGCTCAATGTCTTGATTGGTCGCCGCGATGATGCGTGCATCCACCTGGATGGTCCGTGTCCCACCCACCCGTTCAAAGCGTCCCGACTCCAGGAACCTGAGCAGCTTGGCTTGAATGCTCATGGGGGCATCGCCGATTTCATCCAGCAGCAGGGTTCCCCCCTCCGCCATTTCAACCATCCCTTTCTTGGTGGAATTTGCTCCTGTAAAAGCCCCCTTTTCATGGCCAAACAATTCAGATTCCATCAAGGTCTCGGTCATATTGGCGCAGTTCAGGCCAATAAAAGGCTTACTTTTCCGGCTGGAGTTTTCATGGATGATCTCCGCGATCAGGTTTTTCCCGGTTCCGGTTTCACCCAGAATGAGCACAGGAGCATCGGTATCGGAGATCAGTTCAAGGCGGCGGCGAAGGGTCTTCATCGTTTCGGAGGCGCAAATTAGACGATCAAAGGCATACATCTGGGAGAGATCACGAGTTTTTCCAGGCTCCAGGGCAAGCGGAACATTAAAGGTGCGGTCGGCGATATCTTCCACCAGTTCCATGACAGCAAAGATCTCACCCTCCTGATCACGTAAGGGGATCGCCACCACCTCGAAGTGCTTGAAGACAATGCCCTCCTGATTCCGGCTGGGGGCCACGCGCCGGATCACCTTGCCGGTTTGAAAGGCGATCGTGGAGGCACACCAGGGACAGACCTCTTCACGGTGTTCATCATTCATATAGGCCTGGTAACAAATACGGCGTCCCAGTTGACGATCGGGGAAAAAGGATTGCTGGTGTTGGTT
>CAZORO010000292.1:0-7182 GCA_964581845.1 uncultured bacterium | reverse complement strand
GTCATTTACCAATGCTCTGAACTGATCGGTGCGCGCCACGAAGTCAGACTCGCAGTTGACCTCGATCAGAACACCAATTCTTCCACCGCCATGGATGTAAGCATGGACCGTCCCCTCGGAAGTGGTCCGCCCCCTCCTTTTCTCAGCCTTGGCGGCGCCCTTTTCGCGGAGGAGTTTAATGGCGGCTTCCATGTCGCCTTTGGTTTCCACGAGAGCTTTCTTACATTCCATCATCCCGACTCCGGTTTTCTCCCGGAGCTTCATGACATCAGCCGCGGCAATTTCAGCCATTATAATTCCTCCTCCTGATCCGCCTGGTAATCATCATATTCACCGACAGCAATTCCGCCCACAGGATGAACCCCGGGGTGTGGAATGGGCTCCTGTTCCACTACACCCTCCTCAAGTCCCTCGGCGCGCTCCTGGGCAAGCTTTTGCCCAGCCACATAGGCGTTGGCGATCAGTTCGGAAATGAGACGGACCGCACGGATAGCATCATCATTAGCTGGGATCACGTAATCGATTGGATCCGGGTCGCAGTTGGTATCCACGATGGCGATCACGGGAATGCCGAGCTTGTTGGCCTCTTCGACCGCGATCCTTTCTTTACGGACATCAGTGACAAACAGGGCATCTGGAAGACGATCCATTTCACGGATGCCCGCCAGGTATTTGTCGAGCCGGTCGCGTGTTTTCATCAGAAGGATTTGTTCTTTCTTGGTTCTCAGTTGGAGAGTTCCATCCTCTTTCATGCGATCCAGCTCGATCAGGCGGTTAACACGGCTACGGATGGTTTTGAAATTGGTGAGCATTCCACCCAGCCAGCGGTGGGTGACAAAGAAGCAGGCGATGTTCTTGGCGATCTCCGCCACGCTCTCCTGAGCCTGACGCTTGGTGCCGACAAAAAGGATCCGCCCGCCATGGGCCGATAGTTCCTTGGTGAATTCGCAGGCTTCATGGATCATCCGGACTGTTTTCTTGAGGTCAAGGATGTAGATCCCGTTGCGTTCATTGAAGATGTACTTGGCCATCTTCGGGTTCCAGCGCCGGGTCTGGTGTCCAAAATGAACACCGGCCTCGAGCAGCTGTTTCATACTAATACCATCTTCCTCGAATGTTTCTTCCTGTTGGACTTGCCGATTGGGTTGCTCGGCCATATCGAACTCCTGGGTTTTACACCTGTTATCCATCTCCCGCTTCCATCATGGGGTGTGCCGCCATGCGGACGCACCCTAGCTGGTGAGCTCTCACAAAAGGCGAGGGGAGCTACGCGGGGCTCCTTTGGGACTCCCGGGGGTCCCTGTCGGATGTCTCCTCAAAATTAACCCCATCACAGAGGATGGGGCCGGCCCTGAAGGAGTTTTGCACAAGCTAAAAACTATAGCACCAGCGCATGGCACTGCAAGCCCGTTGACACTGCGGCTGATTCCTTGGTTGTACCGGTCTTCACATTCTTCTAGCATCGCCCAGTCAGGAGGAGTCCATGAACAAAAAGATCCAGGATTTTCTCAAGCCTTACATGATCACCGATGGAGGCCGTTTTCATCTCAAGAACTTTAGCCCAGGCAGCATTGGCCAGTTCAAACCAGGAGGGAAGGGGAAAGCCCAAGACCTTCTCAAACGTGGAGTTGAACAACTCACTTTGCTGCAGGAGAAGCTTTACGCCCAGGACCGCTGGGGACTGCTCCTGATCTTCCAGGCCATGGATGCCGCCGGCAAGGACAGCACCATCAAGCATGTGATGTCTGGCGTGAATCCCCAGGGATGTGAGGTCTACTCCTTCAAATCTCCCTCCAGCGTGGAGTTGGACCATGACTATCTGTGGCGGACACTCAAGGTGGTTCCTGAACGGGGACGGATTGGAATTTTTAATCGTTCTTATTACGAAGAGGTCTTAGTGGTCCGGGTTCATCCTGAAATCCTCGAGGCGCAAAAGATTCCCCCCTCTCTGATGACCAAGCGCATCTGGGAGGAGCGTTTTGAGGATATCAATGCCATCGAGCGTTACCTGACCCGCAATGGCATCGCGATTCGGAAATTCTTCCTGAATGTCTCCCGCGAGGAACAAAGGAAGCGCTTCCTGGAGCGCATCCAGGAACCGGCGAAGAACTGGAAGTTTTCAACCGCCGATGTTGCCGAGAGTGACCGTTGGGATGAGTACATGCAGGCTTACGAGGAAATGATCCGCCACACCAGTACGAAGCATGCTCCCTGGTATGTGGTTCCCGCCGACCATAAGTGGTTCACACGATTGGTGGTGGCCGCCGCGGTGGTGGATGCCTTGGAGGAAATGAATCTGGCCTTCCCAGAGGTGGATGCGGCCAAACGGAAGGAACTCGATGCGCTTCGAGTGGTTCTTGAATCGGGTAAGGAACCAGTCAAGAAGAAGAAATGATAAATGAACAAGTACAATGGGGGGGAAAGATGTCAGCTGGTTCCCCATTGGGTAGTGAACACCAGCTCCCGCTTCGAACTTTCTTCCCGTTATGGTTCCTCTGGCGAGTTCAAAGGGACCTTCTTCGCGGCCAAGTCTGCGATGGTGGTCTCCTTGAGAAAGGCCTTGTAGGCATCCCTGACCACCCCCCAGCGATGATGGACCGCGCAGGGACTTTCAGAACCACATGTGTCCCTCCCCATGAAGCATCCTTCCCAACGGCTCACCCGATCGATGGGCTCCACCACATCATAAAGCGTAATCGTGCGTGGATCGCGGGCGAGTTTGAAACCACCCCAGAGTCCTTTTTGAGATTCGACAAGACCTTCGCGGGTAAGAGATTGGAGGATCTTGCCAAGATAGTTCTGACCAGCGCCAATCTTCTCGGCGATCGCAGCGGCGCCCACACGGGCTCCTGCTGGCTGCTCCGCCAGATAGGTGAGGGCTTTGACAACACTGAGAGCGGTTTTCGAGATCATGTTTAAAACCTAATCACATGTTAGTATCTCAAAAATGATCCACCTCCGTCAAGAACTGAGAAGCAAAAACACCCCTTGTGTCATCCTTGCCTTGACACAAGGGGATACCTCCCAAACAATGCGATTTTGTCTTGGCTTATTGAATGTGCATCAAGGGGGTAGATCATGGCGGATTCCCAGAGTACCCAGCCCAGTCTGTTCGAGGGGGTGACGGTCTATCACTGGATGGTGTTGATCATCGCCACTTGCGGCTGGCTTTTTGATTGCATGGACCAGCGTATCTTCATCCTTGCACGAGGCTCGGCGGTTAAGGAACTCCTTTCATCGGGAGGAACCATCAGCAAGGAAGCCATGGACGCCTATGGGAGATGGGCGACGATGGCGATGATTCTCGGCTGGGCGACGGGTGGGATCTTTTTTGGAATGATGAGTGACAAGGTGGGCCGTGTGAAAACCATGGCGGCTACGCTTCTGGTGTATTCAGGTTTTACTGGTCTATCAGCCCTTTCGGTGACTTATTGGGATTTCATTTGTTACCGTTTCCTTGTCGGATTGGGAGTGGGAGGCATGTTTGGTGCTGCGGCTGCTTTGGTGGCCGAGAGTGTTCCCGGTCATGTCAGATCACTTGCTCTGGGCACTTTACAGGCCCTTTCGGCGGTGGGGAATATTACCGGATCTTTAATCAGTTACTGGATCGCCCCCGGTTTGCAGGTAAATTTCCTTGGTCATGAGATGGATGGGTGGCGCGCGCTCTTCTTGGTTGGAATTCTTCCCGCGCTTTTGACCATCCCCATTCTCTTCTTATTAAAGGAACCGGATGTCTGGAAGCATGCGAAGGCGGCGGCGGATCAAGGCGAGTCAACCAAGCAGCTTGGGACCATTCCCGACTTGTTCCGTTCCGGGAGATGGAGGAGGAACACATATGTGGGTCTAACATTAGGAGTGGCTGGAATGATTGGCCTGTGGGGCATTGGCTTCTTTACTCCTGAACTATTGGATCGCGCGCTGGTGGAAGTGGAAACGGAGAAGCTAGCCGCGACCAAATCGCTTACCACCGCGCTTCAAGATGTGGGAGCCTTTTTGGGTATGTCGGTGTTCACTATACTGGCCACATACTGGGGACGCCGTGCCGCCTTCTTGTTCTCATTTGTTCTACCATTCTTCGCGGTGAGCTTCACTTTCTTTTTTCTTGATTCGATTACTGACGCCTACTGGATGTTACCGATGGTGGGATTCAGCACGCTGATGTCTTTTGGCGGTTATTCGATTTACTTCCCGGAGCTCTATCCGACTCGTTTGAGAGGGGTTGGGATTGGTTTCTGCTACAACGTGGGACGCTATGTGACCGCACTTTTCCTGCTGGTGTCTGGTTATTTCACCATTTGGCTGGCGGGGATTGGTGTAAACGAACCTTTCCGGGTAGGGGCTGTGATTTTCTGTTTCGTCTATATTATCGGGATCATCGCTTTGATCTGGGCGCCCGAAACCAAGGGAAAACCGTTACCGGAAGATGAGTAGAACCAAAAGAGATTATTAGGAGGCTTCTTTCTATAGATTGTTTCACCTTTTTTGAGGAAGAGCCTCCTCTCGCTTCACCGCTGTAATGATGCTTGTGTTCTCCCATTGTTTGATCAGTCTGACACATGAAAACCCGGCCTGTGCCAAGAGTCGTATTGTAGTTTCAGCGGTAAGAGGGATGTCGAGATGATAAAGTAACTCCCTGCCATTCATTTCACCGTGAACCCGTTGGTATTCAGCATAATATTGTTGTTGCTTCTCAACTGATACCGCAGTGTAGTCTCCCTCGATATAAACTCCCCCATTCCGTAGAGAATCATATATTTTTCTGTAAAGATCTGCTTTTATTTTTTCAACATAATGGTGGAGGGAGTAGGTTGAGAGCACATAATCGTAGGTATTGCATTCAATCTGTATGTTTATAAAGGATTGACAGAACACATACACTTGTCTATCAGAAAACTTGCTTTTCAGAATCTTAAGCATTTCCTCTGATAGATCGATGCCTGTTACGCACAGATTTGGGCATTTTTCAAATAATCGTTCCAGTTGAATTCCTGTTCCGCAACCCAAATCCAATAGTTTGATTGATTCTGTTTGTGCCTCAAAGCAGTCTGCAATCGCTTGATAGAACTCGGATAAATTAAGATTTACGAGCATATGGTCATCATAGCTGCTCGCTCTCTTATTAAAAAAGACGTCCATCTCTTCAAGATTAGAGTTTCCAGCATTATTTTCATGAGTCATGCTATCTCTCCGATTCCAAATGAGGGGGACGAATTGGATGGTAACAGAATGATGAAGTGGGCCGACAGAAGGCGGCAACAAAACTGGGCATATCTTTTTCTCTAACCCAGGTAAATGAATCCCATCGCCACCAGGGCCCACAGGATGATGTTGACGGTCATCCGCCAGTCCTCGAAAAGGATCTCGGCGGGATCGCCTCCCATCTCTTTCTTGTGGATCAGATAGAGGTATCTGAAAATTCCATAGATCACGAATGGCAAGGTCCAGATCAGGTTCTTTTGTCCGCCGACCGCCTCCTGGGTATAAAGCGCATAGGAGACCAGGATGGAAGCGGTGGTGACCCCCATCATTTGTTCCAGGAGGTCGGTACTGTATTCCTTGAGAATGGCCCGGTGACTGGTGGCATCCTCGATCATCAGGAGCTCATGGCGCCGTTTTCCGATGGAAAGAAGCAAAGCCAGCAGGATGGTGCACAGCCATAGATAATTTGAGATTTGAACATCGATCACCACGCCTCCCGCCTCGATCCGCAGCAGATACCCCACAGCAACCAGCATGACATCGAGGATGACCTCATGCTTCAGGTACAGTGTGTAGGCCAGGTTCATCAGGGAGTAGATCATCAGGATCCCGGTAAACCAGGGGGTGAGATACCAGGATACAACGAGGCTTAACACACAAAGAACCACCGCTGTGGCATAAGCGGTAGGGACAGGAAGCTCCCCGCTCGCGATGGGACGATTTTTTTTGGCCGGATGCAGCCGGTCCTTCTCGGCATCCCAAATGTCATTGATGAGATAAACCGCTCCAGCCGCCAGACAGAATGTGAAAAAAGCCAATATGACCCGTATGTCCGCTAGGGAGTCCTTCAGCTTGGGAGCGAAAATAAGGGGGGCGAATACGAAAGCATTCTTCGGCCATTGACGTGGCCGTGTTCCACGGAAGATGGCTCCCAAAGGAGTCATGGAGACTGAACTCCATCCAGGTCACACCACTGGATTTTCAGAAAGTCCCGGAAGCCCAGTGACTCCCAAAAATGGACCCCCGCCTCATTGAATGGAGAAACATTCAGCTGGACATTCTTCACCCCCTTACGTCTGAACCACCGTTTGGCACGTTCCCACAGTTCATGCCCTGTTCCTGAGCGGCGTGAGGCCGGATCCACGGCCAATTCGGCGATAAAGCCATACCGTGGTTCGGCGAATACGGGGGGATTGGGAAGAACCATGGCGAGGACATAACCCACCACGACTCCATCCATATCAGCGACAAAGAGAGCGTTGTCGGGTATGTTCAACATTTCGCTCAGCTGTTGGCTGTAAGCTTTTTCAGGTTCATCACCAAGTTGGAAGCGGGAATCGCTTGCTTCATGCTCATGCATCATCACTCGCCAAAGCGTTGTAACCGTGGAGATGTCATCATGTGAAGCTCTTCGTATCTGAAGCATTCCAGCCTCCTTTTGGCATGCCGCTTATTGTTTTGGGATCTCGAGGGGCCCCATGACCAACACCCCCATATCTTCCGTGTCAGTCAGATTACAGAAGGGCATCAGCCCATAGCCATACCAGAGAACCGCTCCCTCCGGGATATCGGTGTAGTAGAGGAGCACGGAATTCGGCTGTTCAGTGTCCACAGTGGCTTTGTAAATGCGCTGTAGATCTGTTCCTGTTGCATCGCGGATGGTGAAACCAGAGACACGTCCCTTGGGAGAAATGAGTTTCCCGCTACCTCCTGTGAAGATGACACGTAGAAACTGATTGGTGCGTTCGATCCGGTCAAGACGTGGCCCCAGGGAAGGAGATCCGAGAGCAAGATTGGCCAGCCGTTTCCCCAGCCGCTTAAGCCCATCGGTGCCGATGTGAATGAGGTCATCCAGGGGCAGGTCAATCGAAGAAACGACACCGGTTCCAGGGATACTTTGTTCCAGACGGCGTTGTAAGTCTTGGATCCCATTCCAGGTAGAGGGGGTGAAAGGCAGGGATTGAGCCAAATTTGCCACACAAC
>CAZORO010000291.1:0-7189 GCA_964581845.1 uncultured bacterium | reverse complement strand
TCCGGACCAGCAGTTCCGCCAGAACACCCAGCGAAACGAGCAACACTCCCACCATCACCAGCATCACACCTAAGAGAAGCAGCGGACGATCCGCGGCGGGGACATGGTGGATAAACTTGGCGTAGGTGACCTCCCCGCAGGCGAGTAATCCGAGTACCAGCGAGACCAACCCCGCCCCGCCAAACAGATGCAGGGGACGATGCGAGTAACTGAGGATGTACTTCAGGAAGAGCAGATCGAGCAGGACACGCGGAACACGTCCCCAGCCATAATGGCTCCGTCCGGTCCGGCGAGGACGGTGGTTGACCGGGATCTCGCTGGTTCGTGCTCCCAGCCCTTCGAGCAGGGCCGCGAGGTAACGGTGCTGGTCACCGTAGATGTGCAACCCTTGGAGGATCCCGCGGCGGTAGGCCTTGAGGGCGCAGCCCTGGTCACGCAGCTGGGAACCGGTCCAATAACGGATCAACCCATTGGCCAGACGCGAGGGGAGCCGACGCGAGAAGCCGGAGTCCTGACGGTCCCTCCGCCAGCCGCTGACCAGATCATAACCTTCCTCGAGCTTGGCCAACAGCGCTGGGATATCATGTGGGTCATTCTGTCCGTCGCCATCGAGGGTGATGACCACATCTCCCTGGGCGTGATCGAAGCCAGCCTGCAACGCGCCGGTCTGTCCCACTCCCTTGCGGAGCTCGATTCCGGTCAAGTTCGGCCACTGCCGTGAGAGTTCCTCGACCACGCCAATGCTTCCATCCCGGCTGCCGTCATCCACCACGATGACCTCGTAGGAATGTTTGGTCTGATCAAGCACCTCGCGTAGCTCCGGAAGCAGCCCGGCGAGTGCCTCACGCTCATCGCGTACAGGAAGGATGATGGAGAGATCCATAACGGGACCATCATAGCGCGAAAGGGGGGGCCAGTCGCAAGGAGAGAGACTCCGCCAAGGCTAGCTCAGCGGGCGGGGGGCATCCGGAAGAGGATGTACGACTGGGACCCGAAAAGCAGTATATAAAATTTAGGTATTAATAGTGTTGACGCAGAGGATAATAAGGATACCATATGTATTAGTGACATTCCAGGATCCTGCTGCGTCCGTTGTGACTGCCGTCACGATGTGTGATGAGAAAAGAGGTACCAAGATGCTCTGGAAAAAGACCTTTTTAGTGCTCTCGTTGGCCTATCCTTTAGGTGGCTCCTTTTCTGAGTCTTTGTGGTCACTGGAAGACTTCCAAAACGACTGTAAGTCCATTCGTGAACGACTTAGTAGCGCCCCTGTTCATGATGTTCCGGCTCCCCCCACGAGAGAACTCTCCCGTTGGAAAGACTATCCGGACCTTCCCGACCTACTTGAGGCAATCGTTGATGGGTATAAAAGCAGACCGATGGAACAGCTGTATGACCTGCGCAGAACCAGAGAGACCAAAGCTCTTGCAGCCAATGACCCATTTGTCTGGTTGGATGCCGCGCTTCTTGGCTCCGCGAAGATGGATCGAAGATTTTCATCGGACTGTTTCCAGAGAGCCCTCGCCAGTCCGGCCTTTGTCCAGAACCCGATGGTGTATGCTCAGCGCGGGCGGGAACTTCGCAAGCACGGTTATCTTTCGGACGCCTCCATTGAATACAAGATGGCTCTCCAGTTTGCGGAAGCCTCAGGCGACCCAGCTGTCCTCTTCCGCGTGAGACAGATGTATGCCGACGACCTCTTCGACGCGGGGAATCTTTCCGGCGCAGTGGAAGTTGCGACCGAGTCTCTGAAGTCGCAATACCCCCTGGAGAAAGCATGGGCGCTCGCTCAGAACGCCGTCTACCGGTGGGCGCTAGACGACTCCAAAGCGGTCCTGAAGACGGTTGGGGAACTGCAAAGTGTCCTTCGGCAAACGTCTCCCCGGGAAGATCTTGGCTGGGAGAAACGTCGGTACAAACAGGTTCGCGAAGTCTTCGAGATGATGAACAAAGCCCTCGGTGGTGATCCTGTCGCGCAAATGACGGCGGATGTGGAGGCTCTCGACATCGAATACAAATTTGGAGACTTCAGCGTGGGTCCGAAAAGAATGGAACGTTGGGTGGCGGCGTATCCTCTAAAAGATTACCCGTCATGGAAGGATCCCGGTTTGCGCGAATGGGCGGTCTGGGCACACTATAATTACTATGCGTCCCTTGTCATTCTCGGCGAACGGTCTGAGGCTGAGAGGGGATTCCTAGATCTCATCCAATATATCCCAAAGGACAAACTGCTCCGCTGGAATGCCCACGAGGCCGCCCCGGGCCGGATTGTAGAGGCATTCTGCTGGTTGGGTAGGATCCGAATTGACCAAGAGCTTTTTGCCGAAGCCAAGGAATACCTGGAAACTGGTCTCGCGATGGATGACTCTTCGGGGGTGCTGGACGGTCCGACGGCGGCTGTTACACGGGTGGTGAAGAACGGATACCTTCCCAAGCATCAGAGGGAGGAATTCGTAGCATTGTACGATTTCCTCGTCCATATCCCCAAACAGGAGGAGGTGAGGTCCCATGCGCGATAGACAGATCATGTACTGCGGCAACACCTCACTCTTCTTGATGGCTTCTATCGCTGTTTTTTTCTGGAGGACGTGCACTGTTTCTGCCACTCTGGTTCCGCCACGCGCCTGCGCTCAATTCCTGGCAAACTGCACCAACATTCCCCATAACGAGTATGTTTCCATTATTGAAACAAATAATGGTGGGACAGTTTTTGGGAGCTATTCTATCGGTGTCTGCGAAGAGGAAGCTGATCAATGTTTGTGTTACAATCAAACCTTCCATAAAACAAAGGGGATTATATGGAGAAGAAAAAAACCTGAAGAGGGAGTATGGGTGGGATATGAGGTCCACGATGAAGATTGCCACGATTGCTCAGGACAAAATGATTGTGGCTGCCATAGAAATACAGATGTGAGTGACGGAGAAGGGATTTCAGATGGATCCACATACATATCACTTGATACAGCGGGTACACACCAAATTACGAGTCCTATTATAAACTCAACAAAAGATAATGGCCTCTGCAAACCTACAGGGACATATTGCAGTGGACCAGGATGGATTGATGGTCAGACAGTTATTGGATATGTGCATGTATATGATGTGACTCTTGAGGTTGCGACATCAGCTGTGGTCCCAACAACAATCACGTGGGGTATTACGGAATTTACAGGCAATCTTTCTGGGCAGCCATGTGATTCAGTGGAACCCCTTCGCTTAAAAATCCGAGTAGAAGGTCCTGATGGTGCTTTGTGGGGTGGAACGCTCCACGACGGTTGGACAGGCAGTGAGGTATGGGATGGGCATTGGACTAGTCCCAGTGGACAACAATGGGATGGATGTACACCCGTGGAGATTATCCTCTATACAGTTCCGCTCGCTGAATCAGACCTGTGGGGTTTACGAGAAATAATCACAAACGATTTCGTTTGTGAAGATTGCACCTATTCTCCACAAACAATCGAGGAAAGATTAGTATTCCCCGATACTAGAGATTGTAAATGTGGAACAGAAGCCGAATCTATACCGTCTTGTGGATTTACTTCAGAAAAAAAATGTCTTACAGATTCTATAAATCCTGTATACAATTGCTATGCTTGGACCGTTAATCGAACTGATGTATGGGTTGTTCCGACAAGAGATATCTACCCCCCACAACAAAAATATCTTGTAGTCGATTATCAATACGGAAATAAAGACCACATTATTACGCAAAATGAATGGGATGCTTTCTACGCAGCGCATGGGTTAATTCCAACTAATAATTGCAGTGAAGCCTGCGTTGGGTGGAATTCAGTTCATGCCTATAATATGTGCTCATGCGAACCGGCTTGGGAAAGCAAGTGTGGAGATGGTGAACGTGGTTCTCATGGACGCAAATGGCTCCCACAATATGGTGCTCCCACAAGGTTCTACAAGAGGCAGTAATTTAATATCTGGAGGGTTTTCATGAGAGTGAAAGTTGAATTGTGCAATTTTATAGTGTGCAGTTCCTTTTTTGTATTAATGTTTTTATTCCCCTATCCGGTCACTGGCCAAATGAACCCGATGGAACAGGAACGGAGGGATAAATTCGTTGAGCGCAAGAAGGAATGGAAAGAATACATTTCCAATTTACCGGCGCCCCGGTCGTCAGGTTATGAAGTCTATGTTAACTGCAAAGAGTTTCATGCGCTTTTAGATCTCGGCCCTTCAATAATCCCTTTAATTTTTGAATCCACTGATATGGGGGCATTTGGAGGGGATGCAATCCAGGTCTTGACAAGAGCCTATATAACCGACCTGATGGGATTGACTTCCAGTGAAGCGGCAATGATGAATATCTATCCGATAGAGGCTGCCTGGTGGAAGGAGCGAGCTATTCCGGAAGCAGGGCCAGAAACAGAAAAGCGCCTTGCGGCGTTTCATTCCAAGATACCATCAGCGAGCATCATAAACCCTTCAAGCCTTGAGGCCAGTCTGAAAACCCCTGAGGGAGAGAAACTCACCTGGTTGGGTGTCTTCGGCATTCCCACGATCATAGATAAACTGAAGCGCGGAGAGACAAACCCGCTGTACTATCGGCTCTTGGCTTACTGGACAAACCCTTACGAACTAATCGACGGAATTCCAGTTCCTCCTCAGTCGGTCAAGGTCACACCGGAACAATCCGATCCCAAGCACTGGCTCGATTGGTGGGAGGAAAACGTATGGCAATACAGGTGGCTGACCGAACCCGCTAAATGACGCCGCTACGGGGACTATAAGTGATTCATCCATTCGCGAAGCAAGGTCGACCCGTTGTACAGGCGATGCATGAGTGTCCACAAAATATATAGCGACCGAATTGTCGTTAATTTCTTGCATTCTTCCGGGTTCCATGACACCCCCTCCTCGGTTAGAATCACGTGCCGCCTAGCGGTTTTCCCATGGAGATGACTCAAACATCCTCTACCCTCTTCGACCCCGGTCCCGGTGGAATGAGCCGCCAGGTGGTCTTACCCTGGAAGCGAACCCTGGGGATGTGTCTCTCCAATGTCCGGAACCGGTTGGGACGGTCCTCGCTTACCTTTGCGGGTATTGTCATCGTGGTGGCCTTCTTTATGTCTTCACTCTCTTATCAAACCTTTCTGGCGGCCATGATGGAGAAGCAGGATGTTCATACTAAGGCAATTCTCGAACGTGCCGGGGTGGTGACCCATGACCCAGTGGCGATGAAGAACCAAACAGAGCGCCGCCAATGGCTGCTGGGCCTTTCCGCCTTGCTCTGTCTTGCGGGGATCACGAATACCATGCTGATGAGTGTGACTGAGAGGTTCCGTGAGATCGGGACTCTCAAATGCTTGGGGGCATTGGACCGTTTCGTAGTCAGGCTCTTTCTGGTGGAAAGCTTCTTTATCGGTCTATTGGGAAGCTTGAGCGGTACCCTTTTGGGTTATCTACTTGCTGTGTTGCAGGTGGCGGCGGTTCTCGAGATATTTCTCGTACCAGTTTCCACCTATGGAGGGACATTTGTGACCTGCGCTCCCATCGCTGTGGGAGCTGGGACTCTGCTTACCGTGCTTGCGGCTGTCTACCCGACCTATGTGGCGGCCAAAATGAAACCTGTGGATGCAATGAGGTCAGAACTGTGAATGAGACACCCAAACGGCGCATTGTGCATACTCAGGATGTCACCAAAACCTACACTATGGGCACCCAGGAGGTGCTGGCGCTGCGTGGGATCAGCCTGACAGTCGAGGCCGGGGAGTATATCAGCGTCATGGGCCCAAGTGGGTCGGGGAAGAGCACCTTCTTCAACATGATCGGCGGGTTGGACAAGCCCACCTCCGGCGAGGTCTACATCGATGAGGTGGACATCTCCAAGCTCGGCACATATGAGCTCGCCTGGCTGCGTTGCCGCAAGATTGGTTACATCTTTCAAACCTTCAACCTGATCCCGGTAATGACCGCCATGGAGAATGTCACGTTGCCAATGACCTTCGCGGGAATGAGCGCGGATGAGGCACGTGAAAAAGGGGTTTTTCTGTTGGAGAAAGTTGGCTTGGGTGAACGTCTGGAGCACCGTCCCCCCGAAATGTCCGGAGGCCAGCAGCAGCGTGTCGCCATCGCACGCGCCATGGCCAATGACCCCGCGATCATCCTCGCTGATGAGCCAACCGGGAACCTGGATCTCTCCACTGGTCACGAGATCATTGAGATCCTGCAGGACCTCAAGGAAACGCGTGGAGTCACCATCATTACCGCCACCCATGACATGAAGATGCTTGCGGCCAGCGACCGCGTGGTCTGGATCACGGATGGCAAGATATCGCGCATCCAATCGCGCGATGAGCTCAACATCCAAGTAGGTTCCATCGATGGCCACGAGCAATAAACTTAACTCGCGGTTGCGCTCTCCTGCAAAGGATGGAAAGGGGAGGGCTGTTTTTCATGCTCAGGCAGTACCGGCTCGATAATTCACGCATCGTTGAATCAACCGCTGAAGCGGCCACCATCCTGGTCTTCATCAACCCGGATGAGAGCGAGCGAAAATGGCTTCTTGAGGATTGCCGGATCGATGAGCATACGCTCTCCTCGGCCCTCGACCCGGATGAGCTTTCACGCTTGGAGTTCGAACCTGATCATGTGGCTTTCATCTTCAAGCGTCCGAAACAGTACTCCGCCGAGGATCACCGTCTTCTGTTCCGGGTTTCCTCGACAGGCGTGTTCATCTTTACAAACCGTCTCGTCGTGGTCATGTCAGAGGATATTCCCCTTTTCGAGGCTCGCATCTTCAACCGGATCGCAACTCTCACCGATGTAGCCCTCAAGCTGATCTACCGCTCGATCTTCCATTTCCTCGAGCACCTGAAAGTGGTGAACCTGATCTCCGATGACCTAGAGCGGAAGATCAATACCTCCATGGACAACCGTCACATCATTCACCTTTTTGGATTGGAAAAGAGCCTGGTCTACTACCTGAATTCTATCAGCTCCAATGGCGTGTTGATTGAACGTCTTCGCCTGAACTCCGCTAAGCTTGGATTGAACAAGGACCAATCCGAATTCGTGGAGGACATGATGATCGAAAATTCGCAGTGTTTCCGCCAAGCCGAAATTCATTCCAACATTCTTGCCAGCTTGATGGATGCGCGAGCCTCGATCGTCAGCAATAACCTCAATGTGCTTATGAAGAACCTGACCTTGATCACCATCGGTATCATGGTTC
>CAZORO010000290.1:0-7193 GCA_964581845.1 uncultured bacterium | reverse complement strand
TGTGAACGTAGATTCTCCGAAATGGTCAAACCAGCGGCGTCATCCGCTGCACGATTAATCTTGAGACCTGAGGAGAGCCGCTCGATCGCCTTGGAGAGATGAGTCGCGGTTGCATTCAGGTTGCGGTTAGCGTTGAAAGCGGAGACGTTATTGTTGATGCGTGAAAGAGACATGAGTCTTTCCTCCTTGAATTTGACTCTGCCGCCGGGATCCGTCCCGGCAGGGGTCTGTGCACTGGCTCCTACCCGTTCCACGGGTTCGAAGTCCATGTGCGCCTAAGTTTTTGGACCCTTGCGTTGATTTCCCACCATTAAAGATCCCATCCACAAGTGTTCCGGCCCTTCCTATTCCGTCCCGTTAAGATCTTTCCGGGAGGTTTTCAGTTCCCGCAAAGGTTGTCCTGTTAACGGTCCCCAGTGGAAACATGGCCGCTTTACTTGTGTCTGGAAGCCTTCCGCCTCACCTTTGTATCCTTTCCTTCCGGCTTCCCTGCCCGGAGAGAGATACTTGCTGAGGCCTGGTTGAATCATCACTGCCAGGGCCCGGAGCTTCCGCGGAGGGGGTCAGCCTCAACAGAACTTGATTGAACCGATGTACCTCCTCGTCCTTGAATCTGTTCTTCCACGGGGCTTACTCCGCCCCGAATCTTTCCGGGGGGGTGTTTCGTTCCCCCCGGCCCATCTTAAAGCCGCTTAGCGGCCGATGTTCTGCAGTAACGAAAGCACGTTTTGAGGCGCCGAATTCGCCTGCGCGAGCACCGATACACCCGCCTGCAGGAGGATCTGGCTCCGGGTATACCGCGTGGTTTCAGCCGCGATATCCGAGTCCCGGATGCGGGATTCGGCGGAGGTGAGATTCTCGGAGGCGACACCCAAATTGGCGATGGTGGCTTCCAGTCTGTTAGTGAAGGCACCAAGCGCCGACCTTTGTGTATTTACCTGGCGGATGGCCTCATCAACGATGGCGAGGGCTTCATTGGCTCCGGTTAGGGTCGTCACATTAATTCCCGCCACCGTTCGTGCATTGCCATTCGGCTGTGTTTCGCCGACGAAACCCAGATTATCCGCGCGCATATCTCCAAAAGCCACTTTCACGTTCTGGCCAGCATTCGCGCCGATCTGGAAATTCAAAGCATTATTCACGGCCGAGAGCACGAACGTGCGGGCAGTTCCTCCACCCAGATCAATGACTGCATCAAAATCAAGGATGAGGGACTCCCCAGCAGGTGTTCCCGCGCTCGTGCCAGTCTGAAAACTGACATTCCGGTCTCCATTTTGAAAAGTGACGAGGCTTCCGCCATTCAGGAAAGCGGCGTAGGACTGCGCCACGATGGTGACGGTATCGGTTCCGGCGGTGAGAGTGGCGCCAAAGGTAAGGGTGATCTCAGGTTTTTGAGCACGGACATCTGAGGGTGTAGGACCATACAGGCTGACCGTCTGGCCTGCGGTCACGGCCTGCGAGGCGCCGCCACCGAATGTCACAGTGGCTGTATTGTCATTACCCGCCACAATGACCTCGTTGGTCAGGGTCTTCTCGTAAGGAGCGCCACCCGCCTCATCATCCACCGCCATGGTGATCGACAGGTTGGTGTTGGTTCCAGCAGCCGCGGCGGTGACGACAAACTTGCCATTCGCCGTGTCATAAGTGACTGTATCTGTTCCGACCGCGCCATTGAGGGCAGTAAGCACATCATTAATGGTGTTAGCCGCGCCGACCACGACATTTGCATTCACCGTGGTTCCATCCGACTGGACAATCGTGAAACGGAGATCATCCGCTTGATCGATGGCATAACCATCGATATTCAGACCATCAAGCAGGACAGTTCCATCGGTCGCGCTGATAGTCCCGCTTGTGCTAACCTGGCGGGCCGCCGCCGCAACCACATTCGACACGGCGAGGTCATAGGTGCCGCTGTCGAAGGTTGAGCCAGTGAAGCCAGTGGCTCCGGAGTTATTCACTCCATCCACACCGTTGGTCAAGGTTTCGGAGCCAGCATTCGTTTGAGTGATCGAGAGGAAGTGATAACCACTGGAAAGGGTGCTGCTGGTAGGTTGGGTGGACAGCCGGATCCCTAATCCAGTTCCGCCCAAGAAGGTGGCGGTGTTGGTGTGCGCCCCATTGAGAAGCCGTCTATTCGCGAACTGGGTGTCTGCCCCGATGCGGGTGATTTCCTCGATTGATGTCCGAATCTCGTCTTGAATGGCTTGAATGGCGATGGAGTCGTTGGTTCCGGTGTTCGCCGCCTGAACAGCCAGGGTGCGGATTCTTTGGAGACGTGCGGTGGTTTCGGAGAGAGCACCTTCAGCCGTGTTAATCAGATTAATGGCGGTTGAGGCGTTATCGATGGCTTGATTCAGACCGTTGATTTGGGAGCGGAGGTTTTCGGAAATGGTGAGACCAGCGGCGTCATCCGCCGCACGGTTGATACGCAGACCCGAGGAGAGCCTCTCAAGCGACACCTGTAGATCAGCCGAAGTCGCGTTGAGACTGCGGATCGCGTTTAGCGCACTGATATTGTTGTTAATTCTTGTCAGGGCCATCATCAATCCTCCTTGACTGCTGATGGTAGTCTCAGGGCCGCATTGCAGCCGGCGACGGTCATGTCAGAGCTCCCCAGCGTCTGACCTAAGATGGTGAACCTTGTCTGAGAACCCTTCAGAGACCCCGACCTCCTGTCGAGGCTGTATTAGCACCGGGTTCACCATCTTCTTCCCGGAGAGCATTTTCACGCTCTCCGGGAAGTCCTGCTACTACATCTCCTCGCTCCCTATTGAGCGAGGACTTTGATCCGTCGTGGTTTTCTTTTTTCGCAATCGAATGGGTTAGGCCCCCTCGATCACCTACGATGGCAATGTAGCATATCACGGATATGAGTCAAGAGAAAAAAACTTCAAGTAGGGGGGTTCTGCCAGGTAAACATGAACGCAATCTCCTTCCGGTATTTAACTTACGTTCAAAAAAAAATTTTTCATCTCATCTCTTTTTCGGCATCCCGGAAGTGGAACTTGCGTGGAAATACCTTTGTAAAAAGCGGAAAACTGATTACTTGGACGTCAGATAAGTGGACTCCCACGCTAAAATGAAAGCGTGAACTCACCCTCCTTGAAGAATAATTTGCCATCCACCAGAACTCGCCCGTCCTGACGTAGATCACAGATCATATCCCAATGCAGAACCGATTTGTTCCGCCCTCCAGACTCGGCATAGCTCGCCCCCAAGGCCAGATGCACAGTTCCACCAATCTTCTCATCAAAAAGAATGTTGCGTGTAAATCGCTGGATGCCACGGTTAGTGGCGAAGGAGAACTCACCCAGAAAGCGCGCACCAGAGTCGATATCCAACATCTTGAAAAGGTACTCCTCATTCTTCCTGGCATGGGCTTCCACCACCTTGCCATCCTTGAAAGACAGGCACACCCCCTCCACTTCACGGCCATTGAGGCATGCCGGGAAAGAGAACTGGATGGTGCCATTGGCGGAGTCCTCAACCGGTCCGGTAAAGACCTCACCATCAGGTAGGTTCTCGGTCCCACAACAATTGATCCATGACCGGCCTTTTACCGAAAGGGTGATGTCAGTTCCGGGCGCAATGATCCGGATCTTGCGCGTGCCATTGAGAAACTCCACCATTTTCTGTTGTTGACGTTGGACCTTCCGCCAAGCGGCGGCTGGATCCGGTACATCCACCTTGCAGGCGGTATATACAAAGTTCTCGAAGTCGGCCAACGACATATCGGCATCCTGGGCATGGGCCTCGGTTGGGAACAATGTCAAACACCACCGCAGACTGCCCTCATCCATCCGCCGGTGGAAGACATCCCTGAGAGGCTTAAGGCCCTTGAGCCGGAGCTGTTGCTTTTTGGGATCGACTCCGGAGAGTGCACGGGTGTTGGTCTCACCCTGGACTTTGAACAGGCAATCGATCGTCTCGGCCTGTTGAACACGCCAGGGGGGAAGGAACTCCAACTGTTTCCGATTTCCTTTCTTGAGCAGGATTTCCTGAAAGGAAGGGCCTTCGAGATCATAAGTGGGGAAAGCGCCAGCCTCCACGCAGCGGGCATAGATCGCCGCCAGGAGGGGTTGCGCCGCCACTGGTCCTGTCAGGGAGACTTGGTCACCCGGCTTGACAGCATTCGAATAGTTGACCATCAATTCCGCCAGACGATCGATGCGGGGATCCATTTGAATTACCTCATGCCCAATAAAATGAGGGACCTTGTCCCTCTTATAGGCGGAGGAACCTTGTCCCTCTTATGTAAGGGGCGGATTCTACCCGGACAACATCACGCAAGCGAGACCAAGGGGGTATTTGAACAAAATGGCACGAGTCCTGGCGGTTGGCGCTCATCCGGACGATGTGGAGTTCTTGATGGCGGGTACACTCGGTTTACTAAAGGAACACGGCTGGGAGGTGGTGATAGGAATCATCGCCAAGGGGGATTGTGGGACTCAAGTTATGTCCCGTTTTGAAATCACAAAGGTCCGCCGCAATGAGGCTGAGAAAGCGGCCACTTTATTAGGAGCTGAGATCCATTTCATGGGACAGAACGATCTGGATATCGATGTTAACGCCGAAGTCCGCCGGATGGTTACTGAAGTTGTGCGCAAGTCCCATCCAGATATCGTGCTCACCCATTCCCCCTCGGATTACATGGCTGACCATGAGAACACCAGCCGTCTCGTGCGGGATGCATGCTTCTGCGCCCCCACACCCAACTATGAAACCGGAGATCCCTGTCCTGCTAACCCACTCGAACGGATCCCCACGCTGTTTTATGCCGATCCTCTGGAGGGAATAGACATTTTTGGCACGCGAGTGGCGCCTCATTTCCATGTGGACATCTCAGCTAAAATGAATCTCAAACGGGAAATGTTGGCATGCCATGCCAGTCAACGCGATTGGCTGCGTGCCCAGCACGGTATTGACCAATACCTGATCGCCATGGAGGAATGGGCCAAGAAGCGCGGAGAGGAAACCGGATTTGCCTATGCCGAAGGGTACCGTCAACACCTCGGCCATGCTTTCCCCTCAGAGAATGTGCTCAAGGAAATACTCGGAGGGTTGGTGAAATGAACTTGGATTGGTGAATTCATTCACCATATTGCACGCAGCCACGAAATCATTCCAGCATTGAGATACCACGAATGAAATCGCCACTCCACCGGTTTATTACACCCCCACGCTACTGCGTGAGGGTCCCACGGCTACGCGCCTGTAGCGGAGCGTACCAACTCACGCCGTCCCATCTTCAGCTTACTGAAGTAGAAGCCAAGAATATGCTTGTAGTTCGCGCCCTTGGTCTTGACCAATCCGATCGCCCCACACTGGGACAATCCAACTCCATGACCCATTCCCCCACCATAAATCGTCCAGCCAGACCGCCAATCCTCCTTGATAATGATCAACGAGGAATCGAGTTGGAGGGCCTCACGGATGGCATCGGAGTCACGTGCCTCAACAGTCTGCTCGGTACCCGTCACGGTCATGCGCGTTGCATGACCCGAAATCGCACGCTCGGTGATACCGATGGACTTCACCTCGCCAACCTGGTTATTCCAGTAGTCATTGACCAACGAGTTCATCTGGTCCGCGGTGAGTGTTCGCTTCCAGCGGAAATTTTCTCCCGCTGCCTCACGGTCAAATGTGTTAGGTGGAGTTCTTAGCCATTCCTCCAGCAGTCGTTCATCCTTCGCGAAGCCCGTAGAGGGAACCTCGATCCCCACAAATTCCGGATCGAAGTCGGGACGAGCTTCCAGGTACTCCGGAACCGGTTCGCCACTGCTTCCCCAGATGGACTGTCCATCCGCGACATAACCGCCACTCGAAAAACAATAGACAGGAGTCGCCAGATTACCGGTTGAATCAATGAGTACCTCGCCGAGGGTTTCCTCAACCGCGAGACGGACATTCGAGGTCTCCTTCTCCCGTCCATAATAAGGCCACTCGGATTCAGGATCGCCCGGGATGTCATAGCCATATTCGGCGCTGCCCCCGCTCTGAACCATTTGCATGGCATAACACCGGCACATCACCGCTTGGGCCTTGAGTACCTCGAAGGGCGCATCGGGTGGAATTTCCTGGGGGACAATACCCGCCAGGTAATCCTCGATATCGACTTGGTTCACCAGGGCAAGCCACTCATCGCTGGGGGCATAAACCTGGAAAGAGCCATGGTAACTGTGGCCGTTATATTCAAGCCTGGAACTGGTCAAAGGACTCAGATCGACCACGGTCGCGGGATCGGAAACCGGCTTTCCGTTGTCATCAAAAATTTGTACATAAGCACGAGCGACGGCTTTCACGGGTGGAACCAGTAATGTGCGTCCACCTCGCTTGCGTTGCACTGTGGAAGGTGCCTCAACGGTCTGAACAGGTTTAACTGGAGAAGGTTCCGTAACACCTGGTTCTTGTGCCATGAGGGTTTCCGGCTCCTTCGGTTCAACCGGTTGGGAGGGACCAGTCTCCTCAGGTTCGGAGGGAAACAAGCTCTCATCAAAATCCAGTTGCGGTGGTTCTGATCTCTCCTTTGGAAGCTCCGCAGGTTTGGGTGCCTCATAAGGGGCAAGAATTTTCTCCTCAGCCGGAGTCTCAATCGTTGTCTCCGGTTCGGTACTTTTCCTGGTAAAGGTACGTTGACGTGCTTCTTCGGGGTCAAAAGGCAAAGGCTCTGGTGGAGTACCACTCGGCACCCACTCTGGTTCCACCTCTTTTTCCTCGAAGGGGACGCCAGTTTCACCCTCTCCCTCTGTCGTTCCGGTCACTGTGGGAAGCAGAGGTTCTTTCTTGAGATCCAAAGAGGGAGTGGAGGCATCAGCCGTTCGGAGCGGCTCATTGAGGGCGCTTTCGAAACCACTTTCAAGGTCCTCGATGGGAGGCGTGGAATCGAGTGGCTTCCCAACCAATGGCTCCTGCCACCAGAAGCGGCGGATGATCGGAAGAGACTTAAAGACATTGGGGATCCGGAAACGTTCACGTTTAGGCGCGAAGGCATACCGATCCGGTTTTGGCTCTTCCCTGAGCGAATAGGGATCAAAAACCTTCGGTTCGGACTTCAATTTGGGAGGAGCGGAATATCTGGGCGTTTTCGGAGCTGGTGAAGGCATAGGCCGTAGAAACGGTTCGGGAGCGGGTGCTGGCTCCGGGGATTCAGCCAGTTGAGGTGGTTCGGGGGCAGGCGGTGGAGGAATAGA
>CAZORO010000289.1:0-7218 GCA_964581845.1 uncultured bacterium | reverse complement strand
GATCATCCAGAGTACTCCCAGGTCAAGAAAGAGATGGAACAACTCCTTCGTAACCACGTAAGGTGAGGTGTGTTTCAAAAGGCAGAAATCTGGAGGTCAATCCTGGCATAGCGGGTATTGCCCTTTGATGGGAGCCCTCCTGTAGTTACTTGCCGTAAAAAATTGTGTACTTCGCCGATTCCAGAGTGCTATCATCCTCAATCCAGATCCATGAATGGGACTGTGCCGTCCGGCAAATTTTCCATAGTCACTTTAGGTGTAGTTTCATGTTGTTCTGGTTGTAAGGTTTTCCGCCCACAAGAGATCAAGATTGTCATTGCCTTCCGAGGAGGGTCTTGGTGATGAAATTACAAGCATGGGGTTGGCTCCTTGTCACTCTTGTGTCTATGGCCGCGGTTTCAAACTGGATCGGCTCAGCTGCGGCACAATCAATATGGGAACCAAACAATGCACGTGAACAAGCCATGGAAATCGAATCCGCTGGCCACTGGGAACCTCGTGTGGCCACATCCTTGGAATCCATGGGAGAGGTTGCGGATGATGATTGGTTTTATCAGTATGTGCCTTCACTTACGGACAAGCGGGTTTCGGCGTGGATCGAACCGATAGAGAATCCTGGACTGGATACCATGCTGGAGCTGTATTCAGGGGATGAATCCGCTCCCAATGCGGTTAATGATGACATCCGTAGTGGTGGATTTCTTGATCCCATCAGACAGTCTGGCATTGCTGGAGCTTCCTTTCCCAAGGATGCTACCGTATTCGCCCATGTTTATCCCTGGAACCATGAAGCAGTTATCCAAGGCGGTTACCGTCTCAATTACTTTAAGATGCTTAGCGGTCCCGCCTTTGAGGATCTAGAGGTTGAACCTAATGATACAGCATTGACTGCCACATATTTTCCGATTGGTCACCAAGTTGAAGGTCAGATCAATTCCACAATTGATGTGGATTGGTTCAAAGTTGGCAAGACAATACCAAGAAATGAAGACTTGTTAATTGTTCTCAAAAATGAATCCGGTGGTTCAGCGGATTTTGTAATCAATGTCTACAACAATAATGGATCCATTGAATATACAGGTGTTTCCTGCTTTGGGGGTGTTGGCGAACATGACTACCTTCGCATTCCTTATGGCAGTCACACGGATGACTTTATTTCACTGAAAATCCATGCCGCAACCGGGACGGGCCACTACCGCCTTTCTTTTGGAACAGGGATAGCTGCAATCTGTCCGGTGCCTCTGCGGAGCACGCCACTGGTAACAATCCCTGAATGGTCCAATGGAATTGTAGGGAAAATTTCAGACGTCATTCAAGTTCCACCTGGGGTTGGAATTATATCCAACCCGCGTGTTTTCCTAGATGTTTCTCATGATTATCTCTTGGATCTGGAAATCGAATTGGAGCATCAAGATACCGGTACGAAGATTATTCTCTTTAACAAATCATGTGAAACGAATGATAACATCTCTACTATTTTCGAAGATTCCACAGTATCCCTTCCTTGCCCTCCAGTCCTTTTAACAGCCAAACCCGAAGAGGCCATGAATGCTTTCAATGGCGAAGCAGCTGAAGGCAATTGGGTCTTGACCCTTAAAGATGTGGCCCCTGGGAATCTCGGCGTACTCAATCAATGGTGCCTTCTGATCCCTTCCCCGGAACTAACATCCACTCCGACACCAACAACTGTAATTACCCCAACACCCAGCCCGACGCAGTATTTCGATTGTGGGTCCCCCTACAAGCGTGTCCCACACCTGCCAATTCCAGATACCGTAGGCACAACCAGCGGTTTTTTGGAGGATACGATGGTCATCACGGATAACCTGACGATCACCGACCTGAATATTTTTGTGGATATTACGCATCCTAACAGCAATGATCTCTCCCTATCGCTGGAGTACGTGAACACCGGCTTGACAGTGAGCCTTTACACCTGCAACTGCGTGCCACCGGCGGAGAACATTTTCGCTGTCTTTGATGATGAAGGAGAACCGATATTCTGCCCTCCAACTGATCCCAGCCGGCCGATACAGACAGACAATCCTTTTGCGCTCTTGAACAGTTTTGAGGGGCAGAACCTGGCGGGAACATGGAAACTGAATATCGCCGATCTGGGTAGAGGAGCGTCAGGCACCCTCAACAGCTGGTGTTTGATGGTCACCAGTGAGTCAAATACGCCCACACCCGTGCCAACCCCTACCCCCACGACTATTTGCCCAAATTCCGCCGACCTGAATGGAGACAGCAAGGTAAATGCAAATGATCTCATTGAACTAATCCGGCAACGTCAAGGATTAATCCCCTTGTTTGGAAATGGGGATCTGGATTGCAGCGGGAATATCGATGAATTGGATTTCATCTTGTTCCAGAATGCATGGATACGATGAATGCAACTCAATCTGTTGGCGTCATTTCCAAAAGGCACGGGAAGAGTCATAAAGGTTCCTCGCCATCCTCATAAGACAACCATTGCCACCAGAAGAAATAAAGAAAAATCCCCCCGGCCATGGTGCCTGCCGCCAGCCAGGCCGCACGGCCCCAATTGTGAAGCACCAGGTCCATCATGAGCACATAGAGAAGAGTAAAGGAAATGGTGCCAATGAAGGCCACCGGGATATCCCAATGATCCCGCTCGAAGCGGCTGGCATCCTCGCCATTCTTCTCAAGCATCCTCCGGACAGGCCCCCAAAAACCAAAGGGACGTACCTTCTGGTAAAAATTCATGAGGACCTCCGATGGCGCGGGTGGAAAAATGTAGGAAGCGATCACGCAGGAGAGGAGACTGATTCCAGCTAGAATCGGGAAATACTGCAGCTCGCGCAAATCCGTGAAGACCTTAATATAAAAAGCGGCCGGCAGGGTACATGCTCCCGAGGCGCATAACGCCCAGCCACCAATCCGCCACCAGTACGCCGCGAGGAGTCCCGGAGCCAGCAAGGCAGCTCCCAGCGCGAAGTTGATCGGATTCCAGATCGCCGCGATCCGCTCGGTTTGAAAACTCACCAGAATACCAAGCGTCATGACCGAAAGGGTGGAGATATATCCCGCCCACACCAGACCCTTCGGCGTCGCTTTCTTCCACAGCGGCTGGACAAAATCATTAACGAGGAATGACGCGGCGACATTTAACATCGAGTCCACCGAGTTCATAAAAGCCGAAATCAGTCCCGCCAAAATCACACCCTTGATACCCATGGGAATGACACGATTCAACATAATCGGTAAAACTCTCTCGCTGTCGATCACCCCGAATTCCTGTGGAAGTATGGAAAGCCCAAAAACAGTGAATCCCATGACCAGGCTCCAACGAACGCTCAGGAAGACCCCCCAGGCCATTCCAATCTTCCCGGCCTCACCCTCGTTCCGGGCCGCCCGGAAACGCTGGAAATCACCACCGCCACCACCCGCGCCTATCAAACCAAGCACTCCCTTGCTGACCCACATGATCACCAAGAGCCCGAAGGGATCTGGGTATTCCTTGGGAGGATTTGGAAGATGCATGACTGGAGCCAGGCTGAACCAGTCATTCCCCACCGTTTCCCTGAAACCGATCGGATCCATCTGGAAAAACGCCACGAAGGAGATGTAGATGGCCGAGAATGTGAGCAGGGTGGTTTGGTATAAATCGGAGATCACGACGCTATAGAAGCCACCCAGAGCGGTGTAGATTCCGGTGATCCCAAATAATAGTGGAATCGATATGGTCTTCCGGATGGGAATGAATTCCTCGACAAACTTGGCGACACCCACGCCGGCATAGCCGATCATGAAGACGATGCCAAGGATGGATATGACCAGAGTGATCAAACGCGCCGATTGTCCCGCCTTGCCAGGACCATAACGAAAAATCAACCACTCCAGACCGGTCAGCACACCACTCCGGTAAGCCCATTTGGCTTTGAAAGCCATCATAACTCCCGCCATCGGGAAACACCAAAAGCAGTGTTCCCACATGCCGCGCATCCCCAAGAGATAAAACACCGAGACCATCCACATCGTACCGGTGATGTCGAAACAACTCCCGCTGCCACTCATCCCCAGCAGCCACCAGGGAATCGAACGGCCTCCTAGGAAATAGCTCTCCATGTTCTTTCCAGCCCGGCGCTCGAGATACACACCAACAGCGAGCATCATGACCAGATAACTGGTCACAATGACGGCATCAACCATGCTCATGTTCATTGCCAGGGCATCCTTTCCTTGGCCTTGGACCGGCCAGAATGCAGGACTCAACGGGAAACAACCCCACCCCATGAGAGAGGTTTCAATGAAATATCCATTCCCCCGCCGATCATGGGCCAATCCGGGGACTCAGATCAAGGCCCTAGAAGATGGATGACCCACATGTACGGGCAGTAAAAGAAAGAAGACCTTAGGTTTCTAAAAACTGTATCGATACAGGTTCTTTGACAAGCCTTGAATGGTAAGAAAAAACGGAACAGTTGAAGTAGAGTTAGTTGAGAAAAAGTGCATTCCGTGATAACTTCTCGTATAGAATGAGTGAATCGTTAAGGAGGAAGCAGTCAAATGCAGGTAGGAATACGCCGGTTACTATTTCGATCTTCCCTTCTCTCCCTCACCATTTTGATATTCCTGTCTGCCTGTTCTAATCCATCTTCGGAAGATAATGGACGCATTAAAATTGGCGCCATTGTCTTCCAAGAAGATCAATACTTCCGTCTGGTGGAATATGGAATGCGGGACGCCGCGAAAGATCTGAACGTGAACCTGATGGTGAACAACAGCTTCGGGACGTTGGATAAAGAGATTTCTCTGGTCGACACTTACATTGCCAATCAGGTCAACGCAATCGTCGCCGCGCCGCTCAGTGCGCGCAGCTCGATCCCCGCGCTCCAGCGGGCGCATGAACGCGGCATCCCAATCATCACCTACGACAGCTACCTGGAGGCCGATTTTGATGCCAGCAATATCCGTAGCGACCAGGTTCAGTTAGGACGGATCACGGGAGAAGCGGCGGTGAAATTCATCCAGGAGAAGCTGGGCGGAAAGGCGAAGGTAGCCCTGGTTGAATACAAATCGCTCGCGCCGGAACCCGCCAGCCAGCGTGTGCAGGGTTTCAAGGATCAGATTACTACCCTGCCTGGAGTCGAGATTGTCACCGAGCAGGATGCCTGGCTGGCACCGGAGGCCACGGTCCTTGTGGAAAATATCCTCACAGCTCATCCCGAAGTAAACTTAGTCTGGGCCGCAAATGAAGGCGGCACCGTCGGCGCGGTCAATGCCGTGACCGGAAAAAACCGGGCCGGCCAAGTGTTTGTATTCGGGACCGACATGAGTGAGCAGATAGGCTCGTTTCTGCTCTCTGACAACAAAGTGCTTCAGGCGGTGACGGGACAGAAGCCCTTCGAGATCGGCAAGCAAGCAGTGACTACAGCAGTGAACGTGATCAATAAGCAGCCCGTGGAAAAGAAAGTCTCCATGCCCGGTATTTTGTTCTCCGCCGATCAACCACAAGTGGTGCGTGATTACATTGCCGCGCTCCAGAAGGTGACACCATAATACATCATGGCGGATTCCTCGACTCTCGAAGTCCATAACCTGCGCAAGGTCTATCCCGGCACGGCCGCGCTCAAGGGCGTATCTCTCAGCTTTGCACGTGGAGAAGTACATGCCTTAATTGGCAAGAATGGCGCGGGGAAAAGTACACTTGTTAGGATCCTCTCTGGTGCCATTCATCCCACAAGTGGACGCATCGTCATCAATGGCAAGGATACCGAATTGCAGTCCCCACGCGAGGCGTTCCGTCATGGGATCGCTGCCGTGTATCAGGAGTTGAGTCTTGTACCTGATTTAAGTGTCGCTCACAACATACTCCTATCGGACTTACCAACAAAAATGCACGGTGTGCTGATTGATTGGCCCCGTGTATATGCGCGGGCTGGAAAATTGCTTCAAGAGCTCAATATCACTCTTGATGTCCGTCAACCCGTGCGCACCCTCGGTGTTGCTGGTCAGCAGATGGTGGAGATCGCCAAAGCCATGGCCAGCTCGCCAAGGGTATTGCTGCTGGATGAACCAACCTCTGCTCTCGCGCACCACGAAACGGAGAGCCTGTTTCGTGTTATTCGGACCTTAACCAGTAAAGGTGTTGCCATCATCTATATCTCTCACCGTCTCCAGGAGCTCCGTCAAATCGCACATCGGATTTCCGTGCTCAGTGATGGGGAACTGGCTGGGACAATTAGCATTGACCAAGCCACGGCTGAAACCATCGCTCACATGATGTTTGGGGAAGTGGTCCAAAGCAAACGTCCGAGAATCACGAAGATCAGCGAAGAGACGGTACTCGAAGCTCGCGGACTGTGTAAACACGGCGCTCTGAACAATGTGAGTTTTCCGTTGCGGCGCGGCGAGGTATTAGGCATTGCTGGATTGCTTGGGTCTGGCCGGACTGAACTACTACGCGCGTTGAGTGGAGCTGATGGTTTGGATGCGGGTGAAATCGTGGTAAATGGGCAGGTTGTGAAGCGGCCCACAGTGAAACGGATGAAACGGCTTGGTATCGGGATGACACCGGAGAACCGTCAACAGGAGGGGCTGGTTCTCTTGTTGAGTACCCGCGATAATGCCTGCCTCGCGTGTACTGACAGGCTATCCTGGCATGGAATCATCTGGAAGGGACTCAAATATCCCATTGTGGAGAGTAATGTCCGGGATCTTGGTATCGCGGTCTCTGATACCGATGCTCCTGTAAGCACTCTTAGCGGTGGTAATCAACAAAAGGTGGTTGTGGCGAAATGGCTGAACACACAACCACAGGTCCTGTTGTTCGACGAACCCACCCGTGGGATTGACATACAGGCCAAACAGCAGATCTTTCAACTGATCTGGAACCTGAGCGAAAAGGGGATCAGCTCGGTATTTGTATCCAGCGAACTGGAGGAACTCCTGGAGGTATGCCACCGTATCCTGATCATGCGAGAGGGACAGGTGGTTGGTGAGGTAACACCAGACACGGTCACGCCACAGCATTTATTTGAATTGTGTGCTGGATCATGATCATTGAAAGTGGGGATTTTGTTAATGCCGGGCAGCGTCATCGTTAGCAGGATAAAGCATCTGCTTGCTTCCTCCGCGATGGACATCATTCTTCTGTTCATCTGCATTATCCTGGCTTTGCAAGCGCCGAACTTCCTGACAGTGGATAACCTTCTCAACATCCTGCGCAGTGTCTCCATGTTAGGGTTGCTTGCA
>CAZORO010000288.1:0-7226 GCA_964581845.1 uncultured bacterium | reverse complement strand
TGGGGCCACTTCTCAAATCGAAATCCGCCTCTCCGAAGTCGAAGGTCTGGCGGGTTGCGATCTCGAGATCGCCTTCGATCCCAATGTCCTCAGCGTCCTGGATGTAAATACCACTCCAGTAACCGGGGACTTTTTCCTCTCTTTTGGAGGAAATACCTCTGGAAATTTACGGGTCGCCATGGCCAGCGCGGAGGGACTCTCCATCCATGGTCCCGGCGCGGTTGCCACAATCACTATGAAGATGGCCTCCGGTAGTGAGGCTGGCACTCGCTCCGCTCTGGTGTATCGCGAGGCCCGCTGGTATAATGAACTCAGCGTCCGTCAAAACCTCCTGGGAGACAACGCCGTCTTCGAGGCAGGTACAGTTATCCCCGCCGAAGATGGAGGAATTATGTTCTCCTTGGATTCCTATCAGGATCTGCCAGGCAGTTCAATCAACTCAGGCCTGTGGATCTCACTTCCGGCGGGAGTGGCAAGGATGGAGGGGAACCTGGCGTATGACGCTGAAACCTTGCTGTCTCCTGCATTGGTGACATCCCCTTCACTTGTTGGCTGGTCTCATGAGATTCAATATACCTCCGGTCAAATCCACTTCATTTTCTCCGGCCCAAAAGAATTGAGCGTCCCTGATCCCATTCAGATTGCCTCCTGCACTTGGACCATTTCGCCGGAGGCCGCATTAGGGACCCAAAGCGTAATTGCCATTCGTGACCCGAAGGCTGCCAACATGGGTGGCTTTGGATACCTGTGTTTGGGACATTCCAGCACCGTGGTGGTGGACGTACCCGTGCCAACTCCAACCCCTACCGTTACAGCCACCCCAACCGCAACTCCCACACCCGAGCCTCTCCTGGTGAATAGTTGGGAGGAATACTGAGGTGAAAGAGATGAGGGAATCCCCAACTTTCCCGGTAACCTCAGTAGCCTTACGGTTCTTATTTTGGCTGGGGCTATGCTGGACTCTCGGCTCTTCTTTCCCCATGGCTTCCAGCGCACAGGACAGAGTTTTCTCGATCAAGGATTCAGCCACTCTTCCCGGTGCTCAACTACAAATAGAACTCTGTCTCAGTGAACTGCAGGATTTCGCGGGGGGTGATTTTAGGATTAGTTTCGATCCAGCCGTGATCTCAATTGTAAACGTAAACAAGGCAGCAGCTACCAGCAATTTCATCCTCACCTATGGGGTTCCCTCCACGGGACGGGTCTCCATTTCCATGGCCGCCGCCGAAGGGTTGGTGGTGAGCGGGGAGGGCACCATTGCGATCCTCAAATTGCAATTATCCGGGAATGCCGTAACTGGAACTGTATCCGTGTTATCGGTACGGACCGCACGTTGGTATGATGAGATGAGTGTACGGCACACCTTCCTGGGTGATAATGGACTGTTGGCTGTTGATACGATCCCTCCGGGGAATGACCCTCTCACACTGGCGCTCGGCAATGATGAAGGTGAAGCTGGGGGTGTTGTTAATCTGCCACTCACACTCTCCATGGGTCATTCGGCGGGTAAGGTAAGCGGTGACATCACCTTTAATCCAGCATTGTTTTCTTTTGTGGATCTGCAATTCAGCTCCCTCTTCGCTGGCTGGACCTCACAGGTGCAGGTGGGAACAGGGACTCTTCACTTCAATTTGAGCAGTGCCATGGAATGCTCCGATCCCCAGGCTGTTGAAATGGGGACAGTGGCCTTTTCTATCTCTGGCGAGGCAGAGTCCGGAACCACCATACCCGTGGAATTGACTGGCACAACGATCAGCAACCTGGAGGGACTTGCCTACAGCCACCTCGTGTCCGGGGGAACCATCCAGGTGACTACACCAGTGGAACCAACCTCTACCCCGTCTCCGAGTCCTTCCGCCACCACAACTCCTACGCCCACGGCAACCACCGATGAATTGCATCCCGCCGATTTTAATGGCGACAGGACCGTGGATCAGGCCGACTTGCTTCTCTTTCTCAAGACTTGGCATCTGGAGGTAACCCGGCCATGAGACAACGTCCACTATCCCTCCGCATGTACTTGCACCCGGTACTGTTTGCTGCCGCGGCCATTATCTTGGGCGCAATTGTGGCGGTGGGTGCTTCACACATTGAAGGTGGAATTCTGAACAAGGCACTTCAGTCTATGGCATCCATCCCCGGCATGAATTGGGTAGCCAAATGGATCACACCAACCGATGATCCAAGCATTCAAACAAACAGCACCGATAGCATTCCCTTAAATAGAATTTCAGAATCCATTGACAATGAGAATGTCCTTCTTGCGGGTGGTTCTCAAAGCGGTCAGGCAATCTCTTTACTCCAATCCGCTAACCTCCTCACGCCAACCCCTTTACCCGGCGCGATTTCAACTCAGCCAACCACAACAGGGACATCTCCTGAGGTCTCAGTGACCACAACCGCTCTTTCGGAGGAATCACCCACCACCACCCCGGTGGAAGACACAACCCCAAGTCCCAGTGGAACTGTTCAGGGAACCTTGACACCCACGGCGACTGAATTACCAGGAACCCGTCACTTGTCGCTCTCCTCGGTCGAAGTCAAACCTGGCGAGAAGTTCCAGGTGGATTTGTATTGCGACAATAACGAGGGAGTCGCCGGGATCGATATTGGCCTTATGTTTGAGCCCAACATGCTGGATCTAGTCACAGTTCACAAGACCGGCATCACTGATCCCTTCCTGTTGGTCAAACGTAAAGAGCCGGGATCCTTTGTGCTTTCTCTGGCCGGTTTGGACGGCCTGGAGGTGGGAAGTGGAGTTCTGCTCACTTTCGAAGGGATGGCGGCAGATTCAACAACACAAGAAAAGGTGGCTGTCGTGAGTTTCATCAAGGCCAAGTTATATGACACAGAGAGTAAGGCATTCGAGGTGCGTACCTCCAGCGGAATGATCCGGATTCGTCCACAACCCACCCAGAAAGCCACGGAGATCGTGCGTACCACTACAACGCCTGAAGAGGCTTCCACACCTCCTTCAGAAACTTCATTGGATGAAGAACCAACCCCGCTTCCCGAAACGGCCTCGGCCGTTCCTTCAACTGGCTCCGCCATTCCACCTGTCTCTTTAGGCGGAGGCTACCTGACCGGACCTATTCCTGTCATCTCGCCAACCGTCACCCCCCTACTCCAACCTACTCCTCCAGCTTCTGTTTCCTCCCTGGAGGCCACACCCTCACCCACCCGGTTGCGGGCTGATCTCAACAAAGATGGAGAGGTCAATTCACTCGACCTGATGGAGTTCATGCGGAATTGGCAGCTGGTTTTCCCCTCGCAGTAAGGGATCAAGAGGGTCTTCCCAAAGCGTTTCATTTTGTTCCGCTGACATTTGTATTTATTGAACTTACATATTGGATATCATCCATCTCGATTCCTCTCGCGGCCGGTGGGCCAACCTCATCCAGGACAACTGTGCTTGACGTCCGCTTCACGCTTGAGGACCATGCCTTCCGATATGTGGAAAATCTACAGAAGAGGTGGATCATGTTTGCTAAACATCTCAGGCACATTGTTGTCCTCCTGCCATTTCTGTTTTTGACTCAAGCCAACTGTGAATCTTCCATCAGCAAAGTCTGGTCAGCGACGGATACCACCTTTCTCACACCATTCTGGCAAGATTCAATTATGAGGAATGAGAGCCTGCTTTTCGTGCAGCCAACGGATGGTTCACTTCCCAGTGCACCACTTTTATTCACCGCGGAAACGGTTTTCTCCATTGAGCACCCATTCTCAGGAACGGTTTATTCGGAAACGGCTGATTATCAGCTTGATCGAGTTACCAACAAAATCATTTTACCGCAAGGTTCACGGATCCCCACGATTCCATATGATACCTTATATCCCCCACGAGGTACGGCGGTCTTTCATCATAGGGATGGAGTCCATGATCTGTTCTGGGCCGAGGGGCACACTTTTCACGCCATGCAGGTCGAGATTACATATCAACATTCTGGCACCGAATGGATCTCACGCGGGGGATATATTCACCAATCCGCCTGGAATCAGATTCCGATTACTTTCAGTAAACTGCATGCGAAGGAGGAATTACACATTGTGCTGTTGGGGGATAGCATTTCAGTTGGCGCCAATGCCTCCGGATTCGTTTCGATTCAGGTACCCCCTTACATGCCACCATTCGGCGATCTGGTTGTGAATGAACTCGGAAGAGTCCATGGTTCAAACATAGTCTTCTCTAATCTCTCCCAGGGGGGGGAGAATTCATCATGGGGGGTCTCTAAAGTCTCCGCGGTGAATGCCCTTAATCCCAGCCTGGTGCTGCTTGGATTCGGAATGAATGATGCTACAGCTGGGACATCTCCAGTAGTCTACAAGAATAATATATCGATGATTATTAAGAATATCCGGAAAGTCCATCCGAATACCGAATTCATATTGATCGCCACCATGGTATCCAATCCAGAATGGGAGTATACAGTTTTATCACGTTTCCAACAGTACCGGGATTCCCTGGAGACTCTCCTCGGACCGGGGATTGCTCTTGCCGACCTGACTTCCATCTGGACCAAGTTACTCGAACGAAAACCATTCCATGCCTTTACCGGTAATCATATTAACCACCCCAACGATTTTGGCCACCGGCTGTATGCCCAATCCATCTTGGCCTTATTCCAAGACCCGCCTTCCGGGATCGAATATTGGAAGGCCAATCAGTGAATCCATGTTACATTAAATTTCTTCGATCATGGTTGATCAAGGTGATTAGGTATTGGAATCGAGGGATAGCATGACCAAAAGATGCTCCAAGGCCAATAAAGGAATCTTTTGGTCCAGTCTTTTCCTCATGGGGGCTATCACCATCGGATATTCACTCGCTCACCTTTTCACCCCAAGAAGTGTCTCCTACCGCGTTATATACAATCCTTATGAGGGTATCGATTGGGATAGCGCTATCCGGTGCTTAACCCAGTTTCACGATCATGCGATTGGTCCCAAACTATTTGAGCGATTCCTTTGGCAATATGACGCAGCTGGATACCAGGCTGTCTCGGTGCTTCATTATTCCGGGGTTCCTTCCCGTTCCGATACTTGGCAAAAGCGTTATTGGCCAGTTTCAGCGTTCGTGGCATCGGCTTCCAATGATGCCGAGCTTCTTTCCCGTTATAAGCACCTGCGAATACTCATCCCCGGCGCCGAGGAGGTTGGAGACCACCACATCCTCTCCCCCTTCATGACAGACTACATCGAGAAATGGGAAGGGAATGACATCTCATTGATGCAACCCTTCCATTACGATTCCTCACAGGCCTGCATCGACCGTATCCTTGAACGAGGAGGATTGGCAATCATTGCCCATCCCACGAATCGTCTAAAGCATTATGATTCCTATTCCGGCTTCCAGGCCATCGAAGTGTATAGCGGTTATTCAAACCACAAATTTGCTGTTGCCGAGACAGATGACACCAACTCACACTTTCTGAAAGTCTGGGATCACCTTCTCGCCACGAAGTCCACCAGAATCTGGGGAACCGGTTGTAATGATTGGTTCGGGCCAGGAAGAGAAGACCTGCGCAAGGAGTTCCCCACACATATCGACACTGGAAAAACAATTGTGCTGATCGACGACTGGACTCTCGAATCTCTTCGCAAGTCCTTTGAGAAGGGAGCGTTGTTCGCGGTCAAGGACCTGGGTGCGGTAAAAGGCGGATTCCCCATGATAAAAGGGATTCACATGGATGAAAAATGTATTTATGTCGATACCGAATCTGAAGTCACTTGGATCACAAACCAAACTACCATCGGAAACGGCACAGCCTTCTCTCTTTCAGATCTCCCTCCAGGATTAAAATACATCCGTGCCCAGGTGAGCAACGCCACTGGTGAGGTTTTCATCCAACCCTTCACTCTCGAACCCCTGGAATAAAAATACATGCCTTCGCTGAAAACCAAGACAACTGAATTTGTTCTCCTTTTGCTTGCATGGTGCTGTTTTTTCTTGGGACTGTACCTAACAGCGGGCGGCCCTGTCACATGGGATGAACTCTATTACATGGAGACCTCCTGGAATCTGAAGGAGGTTCCCTCAATCCTGAACCGGTACACTCACATCTACTTCCAGTCCCTGTTCATGCATCTGGTTGGAGATCCCCTGGAGGGGAGCAAGATCTATTGGAGTTTCCTGGTCTCCTCAAGTCTTTCCGGCATCTACCTTTGCGCCTGTCTGCTGGCCAGCAAGGCCAAGGTTTTAACAGGACTTCTCGGAATCCTTCTTTTCTTCCATATCCGTATCCCGTTTCGTTATTCCGGGACTACTTACGCCGATTTCTGCCTGATGTTTTTTGGGACCTGGAGTGCGGTCTTAATTCTGCTGGCACTTAATAGGGAAGGAATGCACAGGCGGATTTTGTTGATACTGTTCGGCCTCTTTCTTTCGCTGGCGGTTAAATCGAAAGAACACGGGATTGTGTTCTGGGCCCTTCTTTTGGCATTAGGGCAAGTTCAAAATGAGTTTTCCTGGCACATGCTTAAGCGAGATATTCTCTGGGTTGTTACAGGTTCGTTTTCCGGAGTTTTCTGTATCTCTATTGTGGATTCAATTGTCCTGGGAAATCCACTTTTTTTCCTCTGGCCAGGAAATGTCGAATCGACTTTCGATTTCTTTGCTGGAGTGTTCGAGGCGAGAGGCCCTAATTCCTGGCTGGAAATCATGGTAACTCAAACTCTCGTGCTCCCTTTTCTGCTGTATCTCGTAGCTCCATACATTTCTCCAATCAACCATTGGAGTGGAAAGGTGGTTTGGTCCATTCCTACATTAATCATCCTGTACCTTACGATCCTTCGTGTCTTTATCCGCTTTGAATTAACTGACCGTCAGTTGATCGCTTTTCTTCCGCTCCTGTGCACGGGTGCTTCGCTTTTCTTTCAACCGTTCGTGGGTTGTCTGGATTCCAGCGAGACACGAAAGCGGACAATGATCTTCGCATTCTCGATTTTTCCGGCGTTGGTTGTCCTTGTCTTCAAGCTCCCGGAACGTATCGCCGCTGCCTGGGGATGGACTGCATTTCCTCTTGAATCGGCGGTTATTTTCCCCACAGGTGTACTCATGCTCCTCCTGATTGCTGCCTGGTTTAGAAACTCTCCCACTCCTTCAGTGGTCTTCCTGGCCACCTTCATTTTTTGGTTAACCGTTCTTCCCGGTGTAAAATCTAATCTTTCCAGCCTCTACCATGACACTGTTGGTGAAATTTCCCGGCAACGGTTTTTACCCTACC
>CAZORO010000287.1:0-7255 GCA_964581845.1 uncultured bacterium | reverse complement strand
GATGGAGTGGCGGACAACACCGGATACTCGGCTAACGATGATGATGAGGACGGACTCACCGATGAAGATGGCTTCGATCCACGCACCACTCTGCTAGGCAAGGCCAGCAATCCCTTCGGTAGTGCCAAACACATGGCGGACCGTCTCGACACGATTTTGATGGGATGGGACAAGGACGGGGATTATGTGGGCATCGATCCAGCCACCGCGCGGTTGAACATCAATACCGCGGGCAACCAGGATTTGAACGGCTTGCAGGCCTACCACCAGGGGCTGTTTGCCTCGGAGCTCGACCTGGAATCGTTCCTGGTCTGTTGTCTGGGGCAATCACTCGGCTTGCAGGTGGCCCATGGTTTTGGAGGCAGTGGATTCCCAGGAATCATCCGTTACCGGCAAGGGGCGGACACTCTGCCTGGAAAAGCTGGTCTGGATGACAATGGGAACTCACCTCAATCCGCTTCGGTCTCCACGATTAAGAACCCCAAGATCAACGAGATTGACGATGACAACGATGGGTTAACCGACGAGGAAGACGAGATGCCGGCCAGCTTTACCAGCTACGGCGAAAAGGATGGGGTCCGCTTCGTGGATGGACTCTCCAGCGACCTCCTCGATAACCGGGGCGACCGCGCGGACATCCTCACGAATGGAAAAGATGACGATAAGAATGACGTGGTGGATGATGTCTATGAGCTCGACTACACCGGCATATCGGGGGTGGGAAATCCCGCAGTGGATGAGCTCGCTGAAAACCGTCCCTCCAAACCTTTTCCAGATAGCGCCGGCGGGTATGACACACCCTTCTCCTCGCGCGAGCAGCTCGGAACGCTGCTGGTGGACAACCAGGGCGAACCTCTTCGGGTTCTCACGAATGGCCCCACGGTGATGGAGATCCTTGGGAACCTGATCACCACGCAGTCCTCCGCTCCACGTCAACGCAAGGATACCAATTCATCCCCGGATCCGTACTACAACCGCAGGAAGCTGAACCCCAACCTTCTCATGTACCAGGTTCCCGTGGGAGTTGACACAGCCCATCCCTCAGTGGCGGATTACCTTTCCCTGGCGGCACTCGATAACGACGGAGATTGGGGAACCAACCGGATTGAGACCAGGTATAGCACAAACTACCTCATACTTGACGACCGCAACAAGAACCAGCTCCCCGATGGGGATTGGGATGGTCTCGCCGAAACCAACCAGATTGATGGCATCGACGATGACCGTGACGGACTCCCCGATGACCAGGGCGATCACAACAAGGATTCCCTGATCGCTTATGATCCCGAACCACGTATCAACGAGGACTCACCCAAGTTCCTGACCGTCACCACGCAAGATCTGGCGATTCAGAACGAGCTCATTTCCGATCCACCCAAGCAACAGAACCGGAATGACCGTCCCATCCAGGGCATGCCCTACGGAAGCAAAACCTATTCCGGGGATGGCGTCGATAACAACGGGAACTGGCTGCGCTGGATGTCGGACGGGATTGACAACGATGGGGATGGCTTGACAGATGAGACCAAGCTGGATGACTACCGTGAGATTCGCAAGAAGATCACCGATCCGGAGAAGGCTTGGAGCATGGCCCAGGACGAAGGGATCGACGAGATGGATGAGTTTTATTTCGAGTCCTGGGATGACGACAAGGATCAGGTCCGCATCACCACGGTGGATCCATCGGGTCCCACTCCAACTCCCATCCCCATCCGCCGCATGGATGAGGATCCCCTCGATGTGGTTTTTCTTGCCAACCTGGTGGACTCCATCGACATGGCCAAATCTCCGGCTGAAGCCGTTACCGCCGCCGAGGAGCGCGTGGATGGAGTCACCACCGTCATCATCGCCAGCGGAACCCAAACCACGACCACCGCCTATGGGAACGAGGCGATCCGGATCACTGAAGTGATGGCACGTCCCATCATGCGGCTGCAAGCGGAAAACACCGCCGAAGCAGACCGCCCCTCCGCCCCCGCCTGGGTACTCACGGACATTCCCTCCTCGAGCACCTCCACCATCACCACGGGGAAACATTTCCTCGCCCAGAGCGGAGGCATTGTCACTGGAAACTGGACCTTCAGAGACATCCCCAAGGGGAAATACTACGTGGTTGCATACAGCCTTTTCAGCAAGTACAGACTGGGAGATTCGACGGTTAGAGTCAACGACACCATCTCCCTGACCACCTTCGGAACCACAGCCACCGCTCTGGAGCTGCGGTTGTTTGGCAATCAATTCATTGAGGCATACACGAATAAGAGGGTGTATTATTCACCGAATCCGGTTGAAATCGGCACTAATGGGCAGCTTAAGCTGACTATTTCGACCACTGGCCAATCCAGGATCTCCTTTGACTACTTGGAGCTTTACGCGGATGGCGCCCAGTATGTCGAGATTGCAAATTTCGGCGAAAAGGCTATCAATCTCGAAGATTGGGAATTCCGGGTTGGGGCTTATGACGATACCAATAACAATGGCATGAAGGACAACAATGAGCCTGAAAGCCAAAGGATCACGAAGATCCAGCCAGCGGCAGGCCAGAGCACGAATGACCTGACACTCAAACCCGGTCAATTCGCCATTCTCTACTCGGATACCTCGGCACCCGATGCTATCAAGGACAAAGGTCCGAATGAAATCGCGGCGCTTAAACCCGTGAACCATGCGGATGGAGTGGAGCCCCTAGTACTTGGCTATTCCACAACAGCCACGCAGGAAATCCGGTTGGCGTTGCATTTGGGCGAGATTCTTTTTGGCCAGGATGGCAGCAAACGGCTGGAGATTTATGCCCCCAACAATGTGCTGGTAGATGCTTTCTACTATAACCTCTCCACGGACTTCAACTCACCCTGGGAACGGACACGCCGTCAGGATGAATTCGCCTTCGCCCCCCAGCACCGTGGCGACCCCACCGCCTCGGTACTCAAGCTCGATATTAAAATCGACGATAACGGAACCCCAGCCGATCTCACTGACGACACAACTCACACTTACTACAACTATGTTCATGGCCCGAAGAGATTCCTGGCCGAAGACGCGGTGGTGACAGAAAACCTGACCACCGCGGCGCCAGAACCTGATGTGGTCGCGGAACATGTGGGGTATTTACGCACTCACATTGTGGGAAGAACACTCTCCGGCAAGATCGCCTCGGCCACCCAAGGGACCGATGATATTCTCATTCAAACCTGGAATGAATTTGGGGAGAACATCATTTTGTCTCCGGCCGGCACGGACCAAGCCGTCACCTTTACATGGCCTGGGCTATTGAATTGGTTCAGAAATCCCGAGGCCACGAGTGGGAAAGAGTATCCATTGCTCTTTGTCCGCGCTGGAGGTGTCTCCGGCAAGAATATCGGGCGGATCGACATGGACACAACCACAGATGGCGAGAACTATGTGCAAGCATTTCATGGCGATTTGCTATATGTGATCAATCCGAACCTGAGTGACGCGAACGAGCGTTATGCGGATATCCTGGACCTTGAGAACGACTCCCTGCGGATATCCATCCATGGACCCGTCAGCAGCGCCTCGGGATATTCAGCGTTTTTCTCTTATATCGAAGTCTCACCGGGACGAGTGGATCAGATCGCGACAGCCTCCGGGAATGGACCCGCGGGACGTATCGCGGGAGATCCCGGCCAGGAGTGGTTCTACTTTCCCGACAAAGATCTGGATAAGCAATTCTTCTACATGGAACGGCGGCGGAAAGTTTACACGGACAAGTCCACCAAGGAGGTCTTGAGCTTCCAACGCAGCCTCCGGTTCCGCGAAGGTCCGCTCACCTCGTTCTCGCCCTACTTGGCAGGGGCGGGGGGACGGAACATCGAGAAGTATTCCATGGGGCGTGGTGTCTTCTCTGGCCCCAGCATCCATGAGATCCGTCAGATCGCTAACCATATCGATCTTCACCCGGATCCCCAGGTGGATGGCCTGATCAATGTCAATTGCGCGGATATGAAGGTCTTATGCGCCCTTCCTTTCTTCCCGCCTGAATCGGAGCTCTTCCAGGATGTCAACACACGCATGACCTTCAACGCCTTTATGGGGCAGGTGGTCATGATGGGACGCTCCGAGAGGGGATTCGATGGGGAAGTGGGTTATCCTGATGTCGACGATGATGGGGATGGACGTATCGACCTGAACGATTACGGCGCCTCCCCAGGCTCCTCCGCCCAGTTAATTCCACATTGGGATTCTGCTTCCTCGGGGAGTGGCAAGAACACACGTCTCGGATTCGGCCAATTCAGTTTCAATGACAATGGGGATGACACGGAGACGGATGAACAGAGCGAGACAGGTTTCCCTGGAACTGATGACGGGCCATATTGTGAAGTTGGGGATATGGCAAATGGGATGCTCAATCCATTGGTGATTTCCGAGGTCCGGCGGCTCAATACTATTAACCTCGGAAGCCTCAAACCGGTATCCTGGAAGATCCTTGACACGGATGTCCGTCCCACCATCGATGAGAGCGATCTGCACATCATACTCGGACGGGTGGCGAATTTATCGACCGTGCAGTCCAATGAATTCCTGGTGACCTCAAGGGGATGTCTCTACAGCATTCAGGCGGCGGCTCCGAAAGTGACCCCGGTTCCAGAACAGCTCGCCGAGCAGAGAATTGAAGCCGAGTTCAGCCGGTAAAGGTGTTCTGGGGAACGTTAGTGCACCTTCCCGGGGGCGGCGTTTCTCTTGCCACCGGTCAACAACAGATTTCCTGCTTGAGAGTGATCCACACGCAAAGGATCCCATTTGTGGTATCGTCAAAGGTGAAAAACCGTGCTAGTCACACACCCATGAGCCAGGCAAAGCCTTTCATTACCACGTTCTTTGTACACCCGTGATGTCAGGATCCTCGCATCACCCTCATTCAAAGTTTGTCCTCGGAGCCATTCTGACCCTGGTCTTGCTGACGGCGGGTTGCCAGACGCTTGGCATCCGGTCCAACTGGTACCGTGAGGGAATCATCCTGGGGATGAGGGACCAGGCTAAATCCAACAAGCTCTCACGCGAGAGCTTGGAGGTTCTCTACCGCGAGAACCTGCTCGATACCTACCACAAGAATCCCGAGGAAGCCTTTCATCTCTTGCTCACGGAAATCCTGAAAGACAAACGGAAGCAGCAGGATCCACGTCTGGTCTATACCGCCGCTGAATTCGCGAATGTCCTAGCCGAGCGCCGAGCTCCTTTCTGGAACCGCCGTCCCTTCATCAAACGCCGTGGCCATCCTCCTGACCCGAATCCCAGAGGACCTGTCTCCGTGGAGGATCTCTCCTCCGGGAAACAGGAGCTCCTCACCTACTACGATCTCGCGACATATCTTTCGAGCGCTTACATCGCCCTCGTCTCCAGGCATGTGAACACGGAGGCTTTCAATCCCCACTTCCGCATGGCCTGCGAGCTCTACAACTACTCTCTCGAACAAACTTTGCGTTTCTCCCTGGATGCCATCCCCTTCAATCCACGCGCCTTTTACAAGTTGAACCGGGTTGAGGGGGCCACACCCGCCCGGTTCAAGCTAGTTGGATTTGATTGGAGGACTGAGGATTTCCATGAACTGCTTCCCTGTGTCGATTACGAACCGAAAGAGATCAACCTCTCCTCACGCCGTCAAGGACTGGGAGTGCCGATGATCGGGATCCGCTACAGCCAGGAAAGTGAAAAACCGGAGATTTATCCCCCTGTTTGCGCCTTCCCTGTTACCGCGCTGTACATCCCTCAGGAGAGCTACAACCTGGAGGTCACGGAATCACAGGATACCTTGCACCTGGTCAATCCCTGGGCTCAGGAAACAATCAAGGTAGGGAAGTTGGATATCCCCATCGAGGCCGACCTGACCACCCCCCTCAATTACATGCTTACACGGACAGGCTTTGACATGGACATCTGGTCGAGTTTTCGAGGGGAGGATGAGACACTCCATGGATCCACATTCCTCTTCCAGCCTCACCGTCCAGGACGCATCCCGGTCGTCCTATGCCATGGCATCTTTTCCAATGCCCAGCCTTGGGAAGCCTTGGTGAATGGACTCATGGATGATCCCTGGGTACGCAAACACTTCGAGTTCTGGTTTATGCAGTATCCCACAGGCCGTGGGTTGCTTATAAACGCAACAGAGCTGCGCAGATCCCTCGCGAACCTGCGTACCCATGTGGATCCGCACCACCATTCCCCCAGCCTGAGTCATGTGATCTTCATTGGGCACAGCATGGGAGGTTTGATCGCGAGACTTCTCACGGAGGACAGCGGCGATGCCTTCTGGAACATGGCCTGGAGCGCGCCCATCAGCCAGCTGGATCTCAAACCGGATGAACGTCAAACCCTCCAGGAGGCCTTCTTCTTCAAGCGCCTCCCCTTTATCGACCGGGTCGTCTTTCTCGGCACCCCTCATCATGGATCTCCCTCCGCCACCAACACGCTGGGGTGGATCGGGAGTCAATTGATTGAACTCCCCAATCCCCTTCGCCTCTTTGTGAGATCAGTTGGAACCAAGAATAAGAAATACGCCAGGATGAATTTCGATGAGGATCTGATGATCAGTGTCCGTCAACTGCGGACGGATTCACCTGTTCTCACCACCCTCAACAATCTCCCCCGTACAAAAGAGGTTCATTACCACAACATCATAGGTGACATCTATGGAGGCGAGGAAGCGGGAGATGGATATGTTCCCATCGAGAGCGCGCGCGTGGCCTGGGCTGAGTCTGAGGTAGTCGTACCGGCTGGACACACCCAACTTCAGGGACACCCACTCTCGATCAAGGAGATCGCCAGGATTCTCCGGGAACACTACGAATCCCTTTCACCGGAAGATAAAGCGGAGTTGCGTGTGGAGGACTAAGCACTGTAGGGCTTGCCCCGCTGTTTGAGTACCGGCCTTATTGCCCATCTGGTGGGCAAGCCCCACCCTACTCAACTTGAATCCGGATCTCGTCTCCACCACCACCCTCACAAACCGCCGCGATGCTATGCTCGCCCTTCTCCAACCTCCAGTAGGCCCGATAAGGTGGACCGGTCCGCGAGTACTCAACTCCATCCACGAGCCAGGTGATAGTGACCGGCGAACCAGAAACAGAGGCTTCCAAACATACCAGATTGCGCTGTTCTGCTCTGTTCAATAAGAAATGATCTCCATGCGATGGATAGATGATTTCGATCATAGTCCGTCGTGATGAGGAACTCCCGCTAGATCCGGTGTCTCCCCCGCCCCCCACCCCAACCCTCCCCCGCAAGGGGGGAGGGGGTT
>CAZORO010000286.1:0-7259 GCA_964581845.1 uncultured bacterium | reverse complement strand
GGCTGAGCAGAACGGCGGTTGGTTCCGTAGATTCTTGGGAGAAGCAAGCCCTCCCAAGGAAGAGCAAGCTCTCAATCCCCCACCACAAGAGGAGGGGCGGAAGAAGGGCTTCTTCGCCAAGGTCCGCGACCGTCTGACCAAGACCAAAGCAACCCTTATCTCGCAAACCCTCTCCCTGTTCCGGAGAAGGGGCAAGGTGGACGAGGCCCTTCTTGAAGAGATGGAGGAAGCGCTCATTCAGGCTGATGTGGGTGTTGAAACCTCCATGCGCCTGATCGAATCAATCCGCCAAAGGGCGCGTGAGATCCCGCCAGGAAAAGAGGCCGATTTCGAGTGGCTCCGGGCAACTTTTCACGATCTCATTCTGGACGAAATCGGGACTGAAGCACCCGGACTCAAGCTCGAAGATCCCTTGAATGTCATCCTCATCGTGGGTGTCAACGGAACCGGGAAGACCACTACCATTGGTAAGTTGGCGAATCGTCTACGCGGTGAGGGACGATCGGTTATTATCTCGGCGGCGGATACCTTCCGCGCGGCGGCGATCGACCAGATCCGTATCTGGGCTGAGCGTTCCGAATGCGAAATTGTGACCGGTCGGGATGGCTCGGACCCAGCCTCGGTGGTGTTCAACTCGATATCAAGGGCAAGATCCCGTAAGGCGGACACGGTCATCATCGACACCGCTGGACGGCTTCACAACAAGACCAACCTGATGAAAGAACTGGAGAAGATCGGCCGCATCATTAGTCGTGAGGTTGAGGGTGCCCCCCAGGAGACTCTGTTGGTCCTGGATGCCTCCACGGGGCAGAATGGCCTTTCGCAGGCTAAGCTGTTCCAGGAGATTGTACCCCTGACAGGGATTGTACTCACCAAGCTGGATGGAACCGCAAAGGGGGGAGTAACCATCGCGGTAAGAAAGAACCTCGGCATCCCAGTCAAGTTTGTCGGCTTGGGCGAGGGGATTGATGACCTCGAGCCTTTTGATCCAAAGTCCTTCGTGGATGCATTGTTCGTGGAGGGACAAGGCCAAACAGAAAACTAATACCAAGGGGTTAACCCCTATCAGGAGACCACTATGAACCCAAACCGGCGTGAATTCATGGCATCCCTAGGCGCTTTGGCGGTCACCAGCGCTTTGAAAGGGATTGCTGTCTCAGCACAGGAAGCGAAAAAGTACCGGGCATGCGTGATCGGCGACTGGGAGAATGGCCAGTATGGCCACCAGCTTCACCTGGCCTGGAAGAATCTACCAAATGTGGAGGTAGTGGGCCTTGCAGATCCCCATGAGAGAGCTCGTGCCAAGTTCGGCAAAGAGGCAGGTGCCACCAAGACCTATGCCGACTACAAGGAGATGTTGATCACCGAAAAGCCTGATCTCGTCTCGGTGGGACCGCGCTTTACAATCCACCATAAGGAATACCTTCTTGCCGCCGCTGAGGTGGATGCGCATGGTTACATGGAGAAGCCTCTTGCGGCCGATCTGGCTGAAGCGGATGAGATGGTGGCCGCTATTGAAGCCAAGAACCTCAAGTGGGCGGTGGCCCATCAGAAACGGATCACGCCCCACATCATTCATGTGAAGAAGAAGATCTTCGAGGAGGGACTGATCGGAGATATCCTGGAAATCCGTGCACGCGGTAAAGAGGACAAACGCGCCGGTGGCGAGGATATGCTTGTCTTGGGAACCCATAGCATGGATCTGCTCCTCTATTTCCTTGGTAAACCTGAATGGGTCGCCGCCGACATCACCACGGATGGCCATCCCACCAAAAAGGAGGATGTCCACGAGGCGACCAAACCTCTGGGTCCTGTTGCCGGTGACCGGATTCAAGCGGTGTATGGGTACCCCAAGGGTCTCAAGGCTTATTTCAGTTCGATGAAAAGCAAAGATGGTAATGGGGGACGTTGGGGTATCGACATCTATGGATCAAAAGGGATTGTGACCATCCGCATTGACAATGAGCCTATCATCTTTGTGCTCCAGGATTCATCCTGGGCCCCAGGCGGCAAAGATGCCAAGTGGGAGCTCCTGCCAGATGCTCCTCCACCGCTTCCCACCGATAATAAAGAGCTCACCAACACAATGAATGGATTTGCCACCGCGGACCTGTTGGAGGCCATTGAGCAGAACCGCGAACCAGGTGTTTCCATGCAAAAGGCACGCGATGCGCTGGAGATGATCATGGGGGTATATGACTCCTACATCACTGGACAAGCGATGAAATTCCCACTCAAGGAGAGGGTGCATCCTCTGAAACGCTGGACGGCTTGAAATTGGTTTTTCGCTCCTCTGGCAGTATCTCCAGGAACTCCCGTGGGGTCACGCTGGGGATTCCACGGAAGTGGCGAAATTCAAGTAGGTGGTGGTCTCCGGAGACGATCCAATCACCGTTGCCTGCAACAGCAGCAGCAGCAAGAATGAAATCGTCATCAGGATCAAGAGGAGCCGTTCCCTAAGGAAAATAGGAGTACCTTGATCCACACGGCTGCGGTGCAATCTCGCGATCAAGTTCGCGGTTTCGATTTCCGATACACCAGTTCTCCGGCATAGCTTGGGCCGTATCAAAACAGCGCTAACTTCATCGATTCGTTCGGCTGTCGTACAAACAACCACGTCTGAGTTTTTCCAGCATTTAATAATCTTAGCAGCCGTACGTTCCGGGCTTAAAAGCGTACTCACAAGGACTCAAGCAGGGAAACTGGATAACAGCTACATCTCCTCCGGAGCAGCCAGCCCTAATAGGCCAAGACCAACTCGAAGAAGGACCGCCACACAAGCGATGAGCAGGAGCCGGGTGCGTGCCACGCGCTCATCCTCCACCAATACATGATGAGCGTTGTAGAAACGGTTTGAACGGTCGGAGATGTCCACCAACACCTGTGTCAGAATCGAGGGTTCATACTGCTCAGCCGCCCTTGCGAGGCTGCCCGCGAAGCTCTCCATGGTGTTCAATAAGTCAGCAGCTTCCTCGTTGTCAATGGCGGAAAACTCACACTCCACCGCGGAATCCGATGGCTTTAAGCCACGGTCTTCACCTTTACGCAGAATGCTCATGAGCCGTGCATAGCTGTACATCACATAAGGACCTGTATCACCATCGAAGTTAAGGATACGGTCCCAGTCGAAAACCCAATCCTTGATCCGGCGGCGCGAGAGATCATAGAAACGAATTGCTCCAACCCCCACCTGTTCAGCGACTTTCCGCCTATCAGCCAGACTGGGATTCTTTTCCGCAATGATCCTATCGACCCTCTCTACCGCCTGGTCGAGTACATCCTCCAGGAAGATGACCTTCCCTTTGCGTGTACTCATGGTTCCCTCTTCGAAACTGATCAAACCAAAAGCAACATGCACACAGTCCTTGGCCCAGGGCTCTCCCAGCAGCTCCAGGGTTTTGATAAGTTGGCGAAAGTATTCATTCTGCTGGGTCGCCACGAAGTAGAGGTTCTTGTGAAACTGGTAGGTTTCGTGACGATAGTATGCCGCAGCCAGATCCCGCGTGGCATAAAGAGAGGCTTCATCACTCCGTTGGATCAGCAAGGGAGCCAGGCCATATGCCTCGAGATCCACAATCTTCGCGCCCCGGGATTCCTCCAACAGCCCTTTCTCCTGTAAGCGGTCGATAACCCTCTGCATCTTATCATTGTAAAAAGCTTCGCCGTCATAGGAGTCAAAACTGACTCCCAGACGTTCATACATTCTGTGGAACTCTTGGAGGCTCAGATCCTTGAAGTGGGTCCAGATGCTTACAGCTTCAGGGTCCCCGTCCTCCAGGCGCTTGAACCACTCGCGTGCTTGATCTTCCAGCTTTGCATCTGTCTCGGCGGATTTATGAAAACGGACATAGAGGTCGAGAAGCGCCTTGATGGGATATTCACCCTCAAGGTCCACTTCATTCCCCCACATCTTGTAGGCCACGATCAGTTTCCCAAACTGGGTTCCCCAATCTCCAAGGTGATTGACTCTTACACACCGGTATCCCCGGAATTCCAACAGGTTGGCTACCGCCTGTCCGATCACGGTGGAGCGGAGATGCCCCACACTGAATGGTTTGGCGATGTTGGGAGAGGAGTAATCGAGGACAATCGTCTTCCCTTCTCCCTCCTGGCCAGAACCATAGCGGCCGCCCAAATCGAGGATGGCTTGCAGCAACATCTTCCCACGGTAGGCGGGATCGAATCGGATGTTCAGATAACCTCCCACCGCCTCTATGGACCGTATTCCTGGGGGAAGTGGATTCCTGAGATGTTCCGAGATCTCTGACGCTATCAGATGCGGGGCCCTTTTGAGACATCCAGCCAGACGGAAACAAGGAAGAGCGAGATCTCCCATTCTCCGGTCCATGGGAACCTCGATGAGCGGAAGAATGGTCTCATATTCGAGACCAAGAAACTGGGCGATCTGGTTTGAAAGAGATTCTTTAGTACTCGCTACTTCCATGATTCTTCATTCCATCTTGATGGATACAGTTAATGAAAGACCCCCCTTCTCCCAAGTGAAGAAGGGGGGCCGTTTTTCTCCCTATAAACACTTCACATGGTTAGTCTGGATTGGCCAGTTTCGGGTCCCATTTGGGACCATGGGTCACTGATGCCTTATCACTCACTCGTTTGCTGTCATCAAAATCGAAACTGGCGTTCTTCTCAATCCAGAATTGCTCCGCCTCTGAATCAGGGAATATCGCGGCGACGGGACAAACCGGGGCACATGCATCACAATCGATACATTCCTCCGGATTGATATACAGCATATCTTCGCCTTCATAGAAGCATTCTACCGGACAGACCTCCGCGCAATCCCCATACTTGCAATCAACGCATGGCTCCGTGACTACGTACGTCATGGCGTTTCTCCTTCAGCAATTTGGGTTTCAGGGTTCATTCCCTGGGACCATCTCCCTGCTACCACTCACTGGAGATTCATATTATCTCCTGGACTTCAATGAGAGAAGATCAATCCTCTGGAATAAGACGCGCGGTGACGAGTATCAGCATGTTCTGGATTGTCTCTGTCTCACTTTTCTCGGTGAAAAGCGGTGCTAATCCTGGGATAAATCCCAAGATGGGAGTACGCCCTTCCACATGGTTGATTTGCCGTCTGAGCAATCCACCCATAACGATCGTGGAACCGTCCTTTACACGGATACGGACAACTGCTGAACGGGTGTCTGTAGTGGGTTGACCGACAGGATCCAGGCTTCCAGTAATCGGATTCGGGATGGGAGCCTGCTCACCAGGCACATCGATGCTTGGCTGAAGCTCCAGCTCAATGTGCCCATCGCCCGTAACGAAGGGCATCGTGTTAAGAACGAAACCGTATGTGCCTGTCGCCATGGTCGACTGAAGCACGGGGGTATCGCTGCCAGTTGGAATAACGGTGGTATAACCTGATACATATGGAATAGTCTGAGCCAAGGTCACATTTCCCGCGCGTCCAGACACAACCGTCACCTTTGGCGCGGTAAGGACACGGATATCCGAGAATTGAGCCAGGAAGTTGAGAGTCGCGTCGATGGTAGTCCTTCCTAAAGTCGCCAGGGTCAGGGAGGATCCTGTCGCGCCACCCGGCACGCTCACCAGATCCATGGCGGCATCAGACAATGTAAATCCAGGACCTGGCTCATCGTTGTCATCAATTTCCAAGATGTTATTGATGGTCATCGTGATGCCCCATTCATCAGCGGAATCATAGGTCAACTCAACCAGACGGACCTCAATCTCCACTTGATCAGGGGCGACATCAAGCAGCTCGATGAGATCCTCCGCGCGATCCAGTTCGGAAGGCTCATATCCGCTGATAATCATTCTCTTGGTCTGGACATCCGCGGTAACTGTCACACGGATGAGGCCAAACAGACCGTATTGGGTACTTGTTTGTCCCGTCTGCTGAGATTGCTGGCGGTCTTGGCTTCTCGATTCGGTTTCTGTGGCGGCATCCTCAAGGTCAACTCCCTGGGTCTCATTAACATAGACCTGCAAGACCATCCCCTGGAGGGCATAAGCCAACTCAGTCACATCACGCTTATTGACTGTTTTAACTCGTGTGAGGTAGCGGTTCTCAGTAATGCCTTGAAGATACTCTTCGATCTTGCGCAGATTGTCGGCGGTGTCGACTACATCAATGGTACCCGCATCGGGATCCGGGTACATGACACGGCCCTCGGCGGCAGCTTCCTCGATGCTCCGATCGCCATAAAGGAGAGTTCTAAAAACATTCTTGGTGAAATCAACCTGCTTCCGCCGGCGTAACTGCGCATCCGGAGTCTCGCTACGGGTATCTTCAGCGGGGACTACAGTGAATTTACGGGCTTTGAGTTCGCGATCAGAAACCTGTTGGACAAACTTGGAATCGCGCATAAGGCGTTTTACTAATTCGAGTTTGTCCGGGGTTTGCCGGATGATCAAGATGTTGGTCTTCTCATCGTAAAGAATGTAGGGTTGGTCATCCTTGAAATCCGATTTGAAGTCCGCTTCTCCGAAGAGACGGAGACTGATGATCCGTGCGAGGTTCTCACCGCCAGTCTTGGGAAGTTTGAAGGTTTCCACCACCAGAGGCTTTTTATCAATTTGGAGACTGCCCGATTTGTAAAGGTTAAGGAATTGCTCGACCAATTCCACATTATGGCGGCTGTCGATGACAACCAGTTCCATCATCTGACGACTCAAGAAGAACTTACGCCCTGGAATGGTTGCATCGATATCCTTTGGTTCGACTTTTCCAAGGATTACCTCGCGTAATGCCTCGGAGGGATCCTCCGTTTCCTTCCCACCCATCGCGTCCATCGCCAACCGTTTCATGGCCTGGTACTGCTCTTCCGTGAGTGGGAATCTCCTCGGAATGATGTCGCGCGTGACCTCGATCACATTAGTGCCCGGATCCCGTTTCCAGTTGTAACCGTTGAGTTTGAGCACCCGGTCAAGGACCTCGCGGTAGGTCATCTCGGTGGTCCGGAGTGCATGGATGTCGCCATCCACTCCCTCACCCGTGATGATCTGCAGGTCAGCAATCGACCCCATCGTGGACAGAATTGAGGAGATATTGACGCTCTGATCCTGTTCGAGACGAAAGGTCTTCTCGTTCAACAGGCGCTCGACACGATCATCGACTTCGTTACGTTTGGCAAGCGCCGCCTGGTTCCGCTGGGCCTCGGCATAGTCATCGGCATACTTCTCAATAAAGGCCTGAGCAGTGGGATTGTTAGGATCAATTTTGAGGGCCCTCTCCCACATCTCATAAGCGGTTATGATGTTACCCT
>CAZORO010000285.1:0-7260 GCA_964581845.1 uncultured bacterium | reverse complement strand
GGAAGCATGACATGGATTCAGGAGGGATAGTGGATGGCGTCCACAAACCGGTTACTCCCAAACCTCCATGACTGGTGTCATGTGGACATGCTCGAAAATCTTCTCACGATCGCCGACCATTCAAAGCGGGAACAAATCTTGGACTACGCCAAGTCAGTGGGCAACCATTTGTTGTTGTGCCGAATTCCACAGGCAGGAAATGTTTATGGAGGTATGGTCTGCTCAGTAACTGATCCGAATTGCAGTCCTTCCATCTGTTGGCGTGATCCGAATCGTCCAGAACTTGAAGAAAAATTGCTTTACTTGACTGAACCAGCCAAATCCGCCTGGTCAGCGTTGGCACTGATAAAAATATTTGAGTTAACAAAAGATCTACGGTTTCTATCAGCCGCCGAAGAGATGGCCGAAATACTTGTGCGGACACAGCGAGAGGATGGTTCATGGCCTGCCCGTGTCGATGCTCGATCTGGTGAGGTGCTCGGGGAATACACCACCAACCTGACGGTCAGCCTTACTTTTCTGGAGCGGTTGAATAGGCATCGTCCTGATCCACGCTGGATACAGGCACAGGATCGAGTATTTTCCTGGATCATGGCCCACCCGATGAAGACTTACGGCTGGGTAGCGAATTTTGAAGATTATGGAGCGGTCGCGACAGAAGAAAATCCTTATAAAAGCCTCTCCAATTGGGATCTTTTCCCCTTCCTACGCTTTTTGTGTCACCATCCCGATCGGGTCGACAATTCCAATGCAGTTATCTTGGAGCAACTACGGTGGAATGATAACCACTTCGTATTCTACGGATCCGACCCATTATTCACCTATGAGCCTTATTATCCCTGCTGCGCAGAGCAGGGGGATCCCTCAAGCTATCATTACGATTCACGCTCATGGATTCCGATGGATTTCCACACGGCCAATTGGGGACGGACATTGCTCGCGTATTTTCGAGTAACGGGTGATGAGCAATGGCTGGAGCGCGCACGTGCCGCTGGTAATTGCCTGACCCGATACCAACTCGACAATGGTTACACGATGACCTGGATGTGCGATCGCACCTTTGGCGTCTCGGCTTTGTATGCTTCCAGGGACCAGACATTCTGGCCAGCGGCATGGGCACTTTCAGCCGCCTTTTGGGCTGAACTAGCGGCCATTGAGAAGATCTAATCTTGCCTCCTGATTTATTACAGTAGAGACTTTGTTATAATATTTAAAGGTCTGCAAAAACGGGTTTGATCCCGACTTATTCACGGACATGATAATATGAAGTCGAAATCCGGCCGGGATGGCAATTTTGTAGTGTGATAATTGTGAATCTGTCCTTGAGGGCATAATTTGGACAGAGCTTTCACCACGCCCCTGTTTGAGGGAATGAGACGTGGGCGGATTGTTCATGGATAATTCTGTCTCTCCTTTCGTTTCCTTTTTCCTCTCGCGAGGAAATTCTGTTTACGAAAAGACTTATTGCCGCGACACTAAACACAAATGAGCGTGCGCGGGCGGTGGATTCCAACCACGGTACCGTGTGCACTTCTCATGTACGCAGGATCGCGTGCAGGAAACCCTCGCCCAAGCGGGCGTCGTCGTAACTCCCATTCGACGCCAGGCTAGCCACCAGGGGATGATAGACATAACGACGGAAATGCCCATTGTAGCGCTCCTTCTGACGGCCAAACACCTCGACCTCGAAAGTGTCCACGTCCAGCGTGGCCAGCGCCAATTTGGCCCCTTTGCATGGACGCAACGGTAAAACGTTCCTGCCACTCGCTCAACGCATTGCGTAATTCTTCCCGGTTGTGTTTAACGGCCAAAGCGTCTAAAAAAACGCGACCGCGCCGGTTGTCTGGAGAGAAGCTCCTTCAGCACCTCCCCGCCACCCGATTCCCATACCGCCAACCGAATCGCCGGATAGTGCACCGTACGATCCATGTCGTCCTGATGCCGGTATCCCTGAACGAAACCGTAAAAACCCTCTTATCTCTAACGTTTCAGATCACTTGGAGGCAATGATATCCATGGCTATTTTTTACATTGTTGATAAAAACAGTTTTTATTGGACCATAATCCGAAAATAATCACACTTTTAATGAAGAACACAAAAACGACCAGGCACCCACCATGTTCATCTGACGATGATACCTTCCAAAAATACTGCGAAATAAAGATCCCTTTCTAGGACTCATTTTCACCAAGTCTCGTGGGAAAGGGCGGAATTCTCGGTGAATTCGCTCTTTGGTATGGTAGTTATGCAACCTCCATTGCATTTGTGATTTGCTCCGTGGAAGTAGATTCGTGATCCAAGTAAACCTTGGGTGTATGAGGTTCGCTCTCTACGATATTTGAACACATTCATACTGTATCACTAAACTTATGACAGTTATTTTCCCATCCTTGATAAGCTCAAAAAATAAGAAAACTATTGAACTTTTAACAATTGCCTACCGTCCGCTTAATCGTTATCTCACTTGTGACAGTCAGTTTACCTCCGGGTAGCTCGAATACCCACAATCACTGGGACCCATCGAAAATGGCAATCCCGGAAAGGACCTGCGTGTAAAAGCATATGAAAAACAAATTATTATGGTTGAGTATCGTAGGAATGGTGACTGTTCAGGCGGCTTGGTCTGTGGAGGTGCTCATCACCGACAACATCAGTACCTCAGTCACCTGGACTTCCGATAATGTCTACAATCTGCAAAAGCAAATCTATGTCCTTCCAGGCGCTACTTTGACGATTGAGCCTGGAACATTGGTGCAAAGTACGGCTGGTGTGGGAGGGAGTCTGGCGGTTTGCCGTGGAGCCAAGATTTATGTCAATGGCACCCAAGACCAGCCTGTCATCATGACCTCCACGAATGATACCCTCACCTCCTGGCATGAAGGTGCCAACGAGTGGGGAAACCTGACCATTATGGGGAAGGGACTGATTTCCGCTTCTCATTACGGTGGCCAAGTGGTTGGATCGAACACCAAAGAACCGACTGGCTTGAATGAGAAGCAGATGGAGGGCTTGACCGCTGCATTCGCGGGAGATCCCAATGTCATGTATGGAGGGAATGACGACGACGACGACAGCGGATCGATCAGTTACCTGTCCTTGCGTTATGGCGGCAAGGTAATTGGTCTGGCGAATGAGCTCAATGGCCTCTCGCTTGGCGCGGTGGGACGTGAGACCGACATCGATCATGTTGAGATCATGAACAATGTCGATGATGGTATCGAGATCTGGGGTGGCGCGGTCAACCTGAAGTACCTCAATATCTGGAATGTGGGAGATGACAGCCTGGATGTGGATGAAGGCTGGCGTGGCAAAGCTCAGTTTGGATTGATTGTCCAGGGTTACAGTCTGGATGCCAGCCAGGGATCGGGTGTGGGTGACAACTGTTTCGAAGCCGATGGGGCTGAGGATTCCGATGCCCAGCCGGTCACCACGGCCACCATCTACAACTTCACCACGGTCGGACAGCCCATAGATGGAGACCATGGAACGGCTTGGCGGGATAACGCCAGGATTCAGTACCGGAACTGCATCTTCATGGATCTGGGTGAGAAACTGGTCAAGAACGACAACAAGGATGGCGATGGAGCCAATGGTTACGGGTACAACGGGACCCTATCCTGGGATGCCACTTGGGCTACGAACTATACCGAGACTTCACCTGTAAATGCGGGCACCTGGACCCCGGGTGCCTTCAATGACCCCGCTGTCATGTATACCTCCCAGACCTCGGGCAAGTTGGCTGAGATCTCCGACAGCGTCTTCTACAACAACCTCTTCGCCTCGGCTTATGGCGAGGCGGATGCGGTGGGAGTCCGGAGCGCAACTAGCAACAATGTCACCGCCAGTAGCAGTCCCATCCGAGAGATCGTTCGTGGTCCAGTGGCCTCGAAAGGCGGGAAGTCCATGCTCCCTGTCAATTCCATTAATCCCCTTGCGGCTAATGATGCCATGAACTGCATCTCACCTGCTTCAGCAGATGGTTTTTTTGTTCCTGCCCGTTACCGTGGTGGATTTCCATCCAACCATAACTGGCTCATGGGGTGGACTGCTGTTGATGCCTATGGAATGACGACAGGGGTCACTGATGTCCCTGTTTCGGCTGACATCACAACCTCAGCCACCTGGACATCCGACAATGTCTACAACTTGCAAAAGCAAATCTATGTCCTTCCGGGCGCCACTTTGACGATTGAGCCTGGAACATTGGTGCAAAGCACGGCTGGTGTTGGTGGAAGTCTTGCTGTTTGCCGTGGAGCTAAAATCTATGTGAATGGTACGCAGGACAATCCTGTCATCATGACCTCCACGAAAGATAACCTCACCACTTGGCATGAAGGCGCCAACGAGTGGGGCAATCTAACGATCATGGGGAAGGGACTGATTTCCGCTTCTCATTACGGTGGCCAAGTGGTTGGATCGAACACCAAAGAACCGACTGGCTTGAATGAGAAGCAGATGGAAGGTTTGACTGCTGCTTATCCGGGAGATCCCAATGTAATGTACGGTGGTAATGACGACGACGACGACAGCGGATCGATCAGTTACCTGTCCTTGCGCTATGGTGGCAAGGTGATCGGTCTGGCAAACGAGCTCAATGGTCTTTCGCTTGGCGCCGTGGGACGTGAAACTGACATCGACCATGTTGAGATCATGAACAATGTCGATGATGGTATCGAGATCTGGGGTGGTACGGTCAATCTGAAATATGTCAACATCTGGAATGTGGGAGATGACAGTCTGGATGTGGATGAGGGCTGGCGTGGAAAAGCGCAGTTTGGATTGATCGTCCAGGGCTACAGTTTGGATGCCAGCCAGGGGTCAGGAGTGGGAGACAATTGTTTTGAAGCTGATGGAGCCGAGGATTCCGATGCCCAGCCGGTCACCACGGCCACCATCTACAACTTCACCACGGTCGGACAGCCCATAGATGGAGACCATGGAACGGCTTGGCGGGATAACGCCAGGATTCAGTACCGGAACTGCATCTTCATGGATCTGGGTGAGAAACTGGTCAAGAACGACAACAAGGATGGCGATGGAGCCAATGGTTACGGGTACAACGGGACCCTATCCTGGGATGCCACTTGGGCTACGAACTATACCGAGACTTCACCTGTAAATGCGGGCACCTGGACCCCGGGTGCCTTCAATGACCCCGCTGTCATGTATACCTCCCAGACCTCAGGTAAGTTGGCTGAGATCTCCGATAGTGTCTTCTACAACAACCTCTTTTCAACCGCCTATACCGACGCAGAAGCAGTGGGAGTGTTGGATGCGGCTAATAACAATGTAATTGCCACTATTAGCCCAATTAAGGGAATAACTCGTGGACCTGTTGAGACTAAGGGTGGCAAGACCATGCTCCCTGTCACCAATATCAATCCGCGTGCATGGAATAGTGCTGTAGCAAGCGTGTCAAAAGCACCGGAGGATGGTTTCTTCACTCCCGCGAAGTACCGCGGCGGCTTCCCCTTCTATAACAACTGGCTAGAAGGTTGGACCGCGGCAGACGCTTACGGATTGACCGATACCTCTGGAAACCTAACCGCTGAACAGCTTGGAGATGTCGGGAGTTCCAAGGGAACCACCATTACGGACGCTCTGCTGATCGCTCAATATGTCGCGGGTTTGAGGACAGCTGATGATCCAGTATTCACTAACCTGGCAGCAGGCGATGTGAATGGGGTGGGTGGTATCACCATCACTGATGCGTTGCTGATCGCCCAGTATTCCGCTGGTTTAAGGGATTCATTGGGAAAGAAGAAGAGCATCATGAAAGCGGCCGCTTCGGTGATGATTGTTCCAGGCTTGATGACAGTAGATCCACATGTGTCCGGATCTTTCACGATTGGAGTTGATAGTGGGACCACCCCCGTGGGGGCTTATGATATCGATCTATCATGGACACCAGGGGTGTTCACCATCAATTCCGTCGCTGCGGGTAGTTCCACCGAGTTCGGGACACCCATAGCGAATATTAACAATGAGGCTGGAACCCTGAAAGTGACCGGCTTTCAATTCAGTAGCCTGAGTCAGCCAACGGGCTCCTTCACTGTTGCAACCATCAACTACACGTCGGGGTCAAGCGGAAGTACTACGATTGTACCGGTCGTTGAGGAATTGTCAGATACCAGTGGGTCCCTCTTTTCACCCACTGCCTCTGGTTCCCAGTTTACAGTGAATAACGCCTCAAATGTAAACCACTGGAACCTATACTGAAGATTGATCAGTAACACTCAGGATGGGGGAGGAGTCGTCTTTCCTCCCCCTCGTTTTTCGGTCATGGTACTGGCCTCGTAACAGCGTAAATGACCGCCGGTTTCTCATGATGGCCCCTGGAAAAGCCATCCCGTAAGATACCAAAAATTGACCTAAAAGCATTTGTTATGTTTCTGTTAAGATTGATTTTGTATCTGTCGGAACACACTGGTTTTCTTCAACAAGATGTAAACCTCTTCAGGAATGCGTTGAAGATATTCCCAATCCAGGCTTGCATCTTTCTAACAATCGATGAATCAACAATAAACAAGATGTCTCTAATCTCTCTACACGATGCAAGGATGTTGGCGGAGTCTGTGTTATGGCTTTCCGGACAAACAATATGGTCCATCAGATAATTAGGAAAGGCTAGATCGTGAAAATATTTTTTATAGGTGCTCTTTTTGTCATATTCTTTGGCATATTGGGTGTGGGGCAACTTGAAGCGGGCAAGACTTTCTTCAGGACCGGTGGCCATCACCTTCAGCAATCCTTCAGCAATCCACCAATTTCGTTTGATCAACCGGAGCTCTATTTCACAAAGAATTCGATGGTACAAGACAGAATCAGTACTGCCATGCCTTTCCTGATTGCCCGGAGTGTGTCTTTCTCTGCAGGTGATCATAACTGGGGAATCGAATCCACCAAGGTGGTGATTTCAGTCTCCATTATCCCCTCCACTATTTCAATGAATCCTCAGGTGAGTGGGTCGTTTGAGATCACGATCGAGAGTGGTGTCACACCAATCGGGGCCTTTGATATCAACCTATCATGGACTCCTGGGGTATTTATGATTGACAGTGTAGCTGCAGGCAGCTCTTCCGAGTTTGGAAAACCGATTTCCAATATCAATAACAATAACGGAAAACTGACCATCACTGGGTTTCAATTCAGCAGCCTGGTCCATCCTTTTGGAACTTTCTCGGTTGCAACAATTAATTACACATCAGGTCAAAGTGGTTCTACGGTGATTGATCTGTCTGTTCAGGAGTTGTCAGATA
>CAZORO010000284.1:1866-7263 GCA_964581845.1 uncultured bacterium | reverse complement strand
CATCTGCTCCGCCGTGGTGATGGCGACATTCACTTGGGCTTCATTGGTACTCGCGCCGAGGTGGGGAGTGGTGATGACATTCGGCAATCCGACCAGCGGGTACTCCTTGGGCGGTTCAGCTGGGTAGACATCGATGGCCGCGCCCGCGACTTGACCACTTTTTATAGCCTCCGCCAGATCATTCTCCACAATGAGGGGGCCACGTGCGGTGTTCACGATAAACACGCCCGGTTTCATCTTCGCGATGTTGTCCTTGTTGATGATGCCGCGCGTCTCATCGGTGAGGGGGGTGTGCAGGGTGATGATGTCAGAGGTGCGGAAGAGAGTGTCCAGATCGACCAGTTCAATCCCTTGGCTTGCGGCTGCCTCCTGAGAGGTGAAAGGATCGTAACCAATCGTACGGATCTCGAAAGCATGCGCTCGCTTGGCCACCTGACGTCCGATGCGGCCCAGGCCGATGATACCCAGGGTTTTGCCGAAAGCCTCGCGGCCAGTGAACTTGCTGCGATCCCAGCCGCCCTGGCGCATCCAGGAATCCGCTTGAGGGATCTTGCGCAGGAGCGAGAGCATCAGGGCCACCGTGTGTTCAGCGGCGGAAGTGGTGTTCCCCTCGGGAGTGTTCATCACCACGATACCCCTCCGCGTCGCCGCAGCGGTGTCCACATTGTCGATACCGACTCCGGCACGGGCGATCACCTTGAGATTCTTCCCCGCCTCAATCACCTCGGTATCGATCTTGGAGGCCGAACGGACGATGACTCCATCACAGTTAATGATTTCATGGAGCAGCTCCTCGCGCGTGATCGATTTTCTCGCATCCACCTCGAAACCTGGTTCCCGCTTAAGGATCGAGATCCCCTCGGCATCCAACCCATCACAGATCAGGATACGGAATTTTTTGTCGCCCATTGTTTTTCTCCCTGCATCTCAAATGGGATCTCCATGGACTGGAGATCGACTGCCTCACTCTTCCCACCCGCCAGCGGCCATCCAGGCGGGTTCTCAAGTGTCCTCCAAAACCACCTTGCTCATATCATCCGCTCCGCCACTATCATACAGATAACGGCTGATCAGATTGACATAGTCCGACCATTTCCTTCCCACGATCCGGGCCTTCAGGATTTCCCGGCAGAAGGCATTCATCTGGGCATCCAGATCATCCGCTCGAGAGAGGATCAGAGCCTCCCGTGTCTGTGGTGGCCGGACTGCATCCGGGCTGTCGCCATGGTGCGACAGGATCAGATGACGGACCTCCATGAGCAACTCCTGTGGGAAGTCCTCGATCTGTGAGGCATATTCGCAAACCTTGTTGTCTCCCAGTATCTGGTGCCCCACCAGCCGTCCCATATCACTGTATTCAATGACAGTCGAGTAGACAAATTCCAGGACCTTTCCAAGATCATGGAAAACAGCCCCAGTAATGATGACATCCCGTTTCACAAATGGGTACCGTTCCGCTAGAACAACACAGTTCCGGACAACGCCTAAGGTGTGTTCCGCCAACCCCCCAAGGTAGCCGTGGTGCCACTGCTTTCCACCCGGGGCTCGTAGAAAACCCTCCACGAAAGGCTGATCACTAAAAAACTTGGCCAGTAGCTTGATCAGGAAGGGATCTTTAACCGTACGGGCGATCTCTTTCAGCTCCTCCCAGGTGCTGGTGACGTCGATCTCAATTGAGGGAAGAAAGTCATTGGGATCCAGGTGGTCCACATCCTCCAACTTCTCGATCCGTTTGATGGAGAGCTGTGGTTTCTCGCGGTAGGTCTCGACAGTTCCTTGCACTTGGACCACATCACCGATTTGAAGAGAAGGGTAAACCAGCTCGGCACCATTCCAGAGCACGGCGGCGATCCTGCCGGTACGATCTCCCAGTTTGAACTGAATGAACTTGCCCCCCGCATAGGTTTTCATGGACATATGCGTGAGCGCGAAGGGGGAATCAACGGTCAGGCCCGGCCGGAGTTCATTCACATAAGTCTTCTTGGCGGTGGCGAAAAGATCTTGCTGATGAATTCCCACAGCACCCCCCTTGGAGCATTTAAGCGAAGAGGATAGGTGGGCCGCCTTCGAGACGGAAGAGGGATCTTTCAACTCCTTGACACCGGATTCCCTCCTCAGCACCATGGCAAAGATGGCTATTCTTGAGATCCACAACCTGAGAAAGACCTTCACCGCGCCAGATGGAGAGGAGAGCCTGATCCTGGATATTCCTTCCTTTTCCCTGGATGAAGGAAAACAGGTGGGATTAGAGGGGAGCAGCGGATCGGGCAAGACCACTCTTCTGAATGTCATCGCTGGGATTCTTCAACCCGATTCGGGGAAAGTGGTTCTTAAAGGACAGGATCTGGCTGGGTTATCCGAACCCGAACGCGACCGTACCCGCGCCACGCACATCGGTTATATCTTTCAGACCTTCAATCTCCTGCAGGGATACACCGCCCTTGAGAATGTCGAGCTGGGGATGATGTTTGGCGGGGGTATCGATCCCGCTTACGCCAAGGAACTCCTCTGCCGTGTAGGTCTCTCCGACCGCATGAATTACCGTCCCAGCCAACTCTCGGTGGGCCAGCAGCAACGCGTCACCATGGCACGCGCCCTGGCCAACCATCCCTCCCTGGTGCTGGCTGATGAACCCACTGGAAACCTCGATCCTCACCATGCCAGAGAAGCCCTGATCCTGATACGTGAGATCTGCCAGGAACATGGGGCCGCCCTCCTACTCGTCAGTCATGACCGCGGGATTCTGGACCAATTCAGCGAGGTCCATCGCCTGGCTGATATCAACCGGGCCATGGGAAGTGATAAAGGACCATTATTCGTGGAGAAGGGAACCACCCCCACATGACCGTCCATCGGCACCACGCCTTGGGAGGCTTATTCCTCATCGTCCGTAAGAGTATGCGTCAACATGCTCTCTCCACCATGATAACTGTCCTTTCCACCGCGCTTGCCAGTGGTCTTGTGATGGCGGTCTTCGCGATCGACCGGCAGACCTATGATGCCTTCACCGGGGGCCGCATGGGATTTGACGCGGTCCTGGGAGCACGTGGAAGCCAGCTTCAATTGGTTCTCAACTCCGTGTTCCACTTGGAAACCTCTCCTGGAAACATCCCTTGGAACCTTTATCAGACCATCAAACAGGATCCCCGTGTGGAGCTGGCCATCCCCTATGCGGTTGGCGATAACTACCATGGATTCCGGTTAGTCGGAACCACGCAGGAGATCTTCACCGGTTTCGAGTACCAGCCAGGGAAAAAGTTTTCTATTCGTCCTGGTGGCAGACCCTTCAATTCCCATCGGCGCGAGGCGGTCATCGGAGACTATGTGGCCCGGAAGACAGGTCTCGGAGTGAACTCCAAATTCAGCCCTTATCACGGCCTTGTTTATGATGAGAGCATGAAACACCATGAGAAGTATCTGGTCGTAGGGGTCCTTGAGCCGACGAATACCCCCTCCGACCGGGTCATCTGGATTCCTATCGAGGGGATTTTCCGCATGGGCGGGCATGTCCTGCGTGGCTCTGGCACGGAGTATGAGGCTGAGGCTGGCAAGGAGATCCCCGATGAACACAAAGAAGTCAGTGCGGTCATGCTCAAGTTGAAGAATAACCAGGCTGGCATCACCCTCGACCAAACGATCAACAAGCAGGGCAGGGTAGCGACCCTGGCTTGGCCTATCGGACGGGTTATGGCGGACCTGTTCGGGAAAATCGGCTGGGTGAGCCGGATCTTGACTCTTGTGGCTTACCTAGTGGTTCTAGTCGCAGCGGGGTCGATACTAGCCTCCATCTACAACGCCATGAACGAAAGACGCCGGGAGTTCGCGATATTGCGTGCGTTGGGAGCACGGAGAAGGACTGTCTTCGGGGCGATTATCCTGGAATCTACCATGATAGCTGCCCTCGGCGCTGTCCTTGGATATGGGGTTTATGCGGCGATCCTGATGTTGGCTACAGTCATCGTACGTTCACAAACGGGTGTGGTTCTGAATACTCTCTGCTTTCATCCGGTGCTTATGTTAGCGCCTGTGAGCATGATTCTTCTTGGAGCCCTGGCGGGGCTTCTGCCTGCATTTAAGGCCTATTCAACCGATGTCGCCAGCAACTTGACACCACATTCTTGATGAAGGACAGAAGGAGGATATCCCCATGGTTCAGGATCATTCTTCGATCAATGGAAACACTGAAAACATATTTCTGCCGCCAGCAGCTCAGCTCTTCGAGGGGCTGGAAATAGGTCTCTTTTCGATCGAAGGGAAAGATGCTGGGGATTTCCTTCATCGCCAGCTCAGTAACGAGATCCGCAATCTACCTGCGAGCTCAGGTGTTCCGGTCTGCCTCTTGAACCGTGAGGGACGAATCCTGTTGTACTTCACCCTTTGGAAAACCGAATCGGGTTACTCCGCAGTGGTTCCAGAACATCAACGCAATCAGTTCATCCCGCTCCTCGACCGTGTCATCTTCAGGGAAGAGATCCGGTTGAGGGACCAAACACCGGAGTCCTTCGCGGCTGTTCTCGCTGGAGCTCATTCCATAGAGATGATTCAAAAGATTGAGACAACTCAGCTTCCCGATAAACCCCTTCAATCAACTTCTATGAGCTTTGAAGGTGCCTTTCTGAGGGTCTATCGAATGGACTGGTTAGCCTATCCTTGTTTTCTTCTCGTTTGTCCGGTTGCGGAATCCTCCAGATTGATGGACGGATTGAAGAACCTAGGGGCCACAGACTCCAGTTTGGATTTGTTTCATAGTTACCGGGCAGAGAAGGGAAGTCCCTGGCCAGGATATGAGGTCGATGAGACCATGATCCCCTTCGAATGTGGGTTGGAACACACCGCCAATCTCACCAAGGGTTGTTATGTGGGGCAGGAGATGATCGCCCGGATCCATAACCTGGGAAAACCAGCACGAGTCCTTCGAGGTCTTGTTCTAGAGGGAGAAACACTACCAGAGCGTGGCACACCTGTGTGTTCCGGGAAAGTTGAAGTGGGCAAAATCCTATTCGCCACATGGTCGAATATCTTGAAGAGACTGATCGCCACCACCTCGATCCGGATCAAATACAGCACTGAAGGAACACTTGTGACTGTTGGTGAGACACCTGGCTTTGTCCGGGAATTTCCCTTGGTCCGATAAACATCGTCTTGACCCGTCTGTCCCCTCAGGCTGTAATGTCCAACAATTTTATGACCTTGCTGTTCTTCTTGTGTCCGGGAGGCATTAACCATGAGTGTTGAATCACGTGTTAGTGGGAAACAGGCGGGTTGGTTTGTACCCCATGATTTGGATGGCTTCTTCGGATTGGCCATCGACAACCTAGTGCAGCTGATTGTCATTGTTGGGCTTTGTTCCACGGTGTGCGGGATGCCTCCGGAGATTGTGTTTGGACGTATCCTTCC
>CAZORO010000284.1:0-1856 GCA_964581845.1 uncultured bacterium | reverse complement strand
GTTATGGTGGGGAACCTATTCTATGCCTGGCAGGGAAGACGGCTCATGCTGCGTACTGGCAGAAATGATGTCACCGCGCTTCCCTATGGTATCAACACCCCGAGCGTCTTTGCTTATATCTTCCTGGTCATCGCTCCAGTCTACCGTCAAACTGGAAATGCTGAGTTTGCCTGGAAGGTGGGACTGGTGGCGTGCATGGGGAGTGGATTGATCGAGTTCGGTGGTTCCTTTGTGGCGGAATGGATCCGTCAGAGAACACCACGGGCCGCATTGCTTTCCACGCTCGCGGGGATCGCGGTGACCTTCATCTCCATGGACTTTGCCTTTCAGATCTTCGAAAGACCGTTGATAGCATTCGCTCCTCTGGGAATCTTATTGCTGCAATATCTCACAGGCCTGAGATATCCACTAGGAATTCCGGGGGGATTCCTGGCGGTGTTGATGGGGACCGTGTTGGGATGGGCTGGAGGACTGTGGGGAGCACCCGTGATGGATCCCTCCAAGATCGCTCCCGCGGTCCAAAGTTTGGGATGGCACGTTCCGGTTCTTTCGATAGGAGGCTGGGGGGAAGCTCTCAAGGAGGGCTGGACCTACCTGAGTGTCATAATTCCCATGGGACTTTTCAATGTTATTGGATCTCTCCAGAACATCGAAAGCGCGGAGGCCGCGGGTGACCGGTACGATGCAAAATCTTCTTTAGCTGTCAATGGAATTGGAACGCTCATAGCGGCAGCTTTCGGAAGTTGTTTCCCCACCACCATCTACATTGGGCATCCTGGATGGAAACGGATGGGAGCACATGTGGGCTACTCCATTTACAACGCCATTTTTATCAGCCTCATTTGTTTCTTAGGAGCCATGCCTTTGGTGTTGTCGCTGATTCCGATGGAGGCAGGGGTACCAGTGGTTCTCTGGATCGGCATCATCATCACCGCGCAAGCCTTTCAAACAACTCCCAAGGAACACGCTCCCGCGGTGGCGATTGGACTTTTTCCCGCTGTTGCGGCCTGGGGGTATCAAATGGTGTGCAACACACTCGTGGCATGTGGAAAAAACTTGGGGGATGTTTTGCCCGCTTTCGAGGCCAGCAAGAGCCATATGACTGGGTTGATCGCACTCAATCAGGGATTCATTCTCAGCTGCATGGTGTGGGCGGCGGCGGCGGTCGCCCTCATCGAAAAACGTTTCCAGGTGGCGGCAATTTGGATGTTTGTATCCGCGGTTCTTTCGGCTCTGGGTATCATCCATTCCTATGAAATTGTGGGAGGAAATGTAGCCAACCATTTTGGCTTGTGGACCTCGCCGCAATTCATTTTTGCTTATTTACTGGTGGGGATGGTCTTCTTTGCTTTTGGAAAGTGGTTGGAGGTCAATCCTCAAGAATCGGCGGGTTCGCTGGAATAGGGGGTGTCTCTATTCGGTTGAAACAGGAGTTGGGGTTGGGTAGATGGTTCCGAAATCCTCAATGAACCTCATCAGGTCATCCGCATCCACACGGCCATCCTGGTTCAAGTCAGTTTCCAAATATCCATCGTTCGTGTATGTGGGGCAGGGGCCACTGACACGGATGAGGTAAGAACCCATCTGTCCTGGTTGGGCTGCTTCTACTCTCACAAAGAGGAAAGCGGTTTGCGTAGCTGTCCACACAATCCGCGAGGCATCGCCCACTCCCTCATTATCATCGGAGCTCAAAAGGGTGTTCCCATCCGTGGCATAAAGCGCGAGATAAGTGTCCATGAGAGATCCCGCGTATGTCTCAATGCTGTAAAGCGATCCCTTGGTGGCATTGAAAACAAAATAATCCAGGTCTCCAGCGTAATTGATCGAACCACTCACCAGTTCATTGATCTCCAGAG
>CAZORO010000283.1:4187-7264 GCA_964581845.1 uncultured bacterium | reverse complement strand
CCTATGTACGAAAACGAAGTGGGATCATCTTTCCTTTGCTTTTTACTGGGAGCATCGAAGAGGTAGATCACCTTCCGTGAACAAAAAAAGTTTGATAACTCCATGGCCGAGGAAAGCTTGGCGGCCCCCTCGATCCCCACCAGGTTCAAGATCTCGATATCGGAACTGGGATCCTGCCAAGCAGTCTGGATCTGTCTACGAACTGTCTCCCGGACATATTCCTCATCTCCGGCCAGAAAAATGGCTGTTGGCGGTGGTTTGTCTTTGATACTCCGAAGGAAACTGAGCGCGGAGATCATCCCCATCCCTCGACCAACTGGGAGATAATCCTTTCAGCAATACGGCGGTAAACATCATCCTCACGGCGTCCACTGGGAACATTCGAGAGGAAAAAGACTCCCGAATCGCTGAAGGTCTGCTCGGGCATGACCCACAGGCCCGATTTGACATCCCTCGCGCCAGCATTCACGGACACCTCAAGGTTTCTACCAGCGGTACGGTTGTCGTTGTTAAGCGCAATCGAGCGGAGGTTATACCGTGTGATATTCAATTCAAGAACCAGATCAGCATCCCTCCAGTCGGACACTTGGCTGAGACGGCCATCCCTTTGGAACTCCTCAACCAGAGATTCGGTCAGACGTTCCTCCGCTCCATACTCAAGCGTCGAATTATTGGCTACACGGATGAAAACGGTTTGATAGCTGGGAGGGAGGGTGCGGACCCCAACAGTGCCACATCCTGAAAGAGTAACAATCACCAGAAACGCGAGGGGATGAAGCCTAAGTTGAACCATGACAGTCCCGGTAACCCCTCTCTTTGCGGACTCCTTTCGAAAGGATCATGTTGGAAACCTTCATTTTCCCTCACTGTCTCAATAAAATAGTCCACTTCGAGGGGACTTTGTAATCGTAGCCTAGAGTGTTAACACTAAGCGGCTTCGCAGGTGCCGGGAAGCGGCATGGGTTACTCCTCCATGAACTCCTGCTCGAAGACGGCGACGGATTTGGAGGCTTGGATATAATTGTCATGCCATTGGTTGCGAATACTGTCATGCATGATCTGTGTCTCTTGACGGATGTACTCGAGAGACTGGCAAACGTTCAATATACCCTTGGCTTTATCATGTATCCCCCACTTGCCCTCTGTTACGATATGGATGACCCGGCTCTTCTTGACGATCTCAGCCTTCATCATCAGGAAGCGGGTCTCCTTCTCGTCTGTCAGATTGGGCATCTTCAGCCCTTCCTCGAACGCCTCCCTGAACATCCGCCACATGTTGACGAATTCCTTGGCCAGCTCGTGTGGGGGAGGCCCCACATATGTTTCAAGAACCACGAGTCAGATGCTCCTCTTCAAAACGTATGGAAAGGGACTGATTCATCCATCGCTGGTGATCAACCGGGTGAGCTCCGCTTTCCTACTTCTCCTTGCTGAACACACCTAAACAATACAGGACATATACAGCGAACAAAACGATCAATACGCCATCAATGATCTCAATGGTCGTGGGAGTCAGTTCCATGTGTTGAATTCCTTATCTGGAACGCGCTTCAGCCCGCTGTTTTTTCACGGCGGAGATAGGTATTGAACGCGCTCAGTTCGTTTGAAAGATCCCTCTCGAAGTCTGTCAGGCCGAAAACACGAACCTGTTTCAGGATCGTAGTGATCATCGTGTCATTTATGGCGTGAAGTCTCTCCAGCGAGGAAAACGCATTGGCTAAAAACCGTTCTCTCATCCGTTTGGGATAACGGGTGTATAAACTGTAACGGTAGAACCCATCGGCGGAATTGACAAACGTGCCGAAGCTGTCCAACGCCATTTGATGGAGCGCAGCCATGGAGGGTGGAGGCGAGACAACCTTCACCCGGTTATATAGGCTTTCCGCCTCTGTTAGAAGCTTTCTGGGCGTGATGTTCATTTGAGCCTCACGATAGGCAAACTGCTCGTTGGAAAGATCCGCTGTGATAATCATCTGACGGCCAAGATCCTCCACGGGTGACCACTGATCAAGGAATTTGGTCATGTCGTAGGTCCATGTGATTAGATCCCGGAGATAGTCAACCACGTTGCGCTGGGTCAGCGCTGACTGATTCAGCTGAGTCGCCTGAGATTCCGCCGTGGCGATCTGTTGGGCAAGCTCATTGAAATTGATTGGTGGAACCCCATCGATGGGGTTGCGCAGCATGATGACCATGTCACGCGCCTTCTCATAACTATCGACAGCCCCATCAAAGGCCGCGCCGGCCAGATCGCGTGCTCCAATTTCACGGGCATTGTCGATATCGGTACGGATTCTGACGACTCTTGAATCCGCTTCCGTAACCGCTAGCTCCCGCAGCCGTCCCAGGTCGGATTCCACCTTGGCCAAGGCCCGCATTCCCTCCCGGTAGTAGTCCATTTCCGGTTCATAGCGGTCCAGAACTGGGTCAAACTCAACCTTGGCGGTTTCGCTACGTAGTTGTTCAGCTGAGATCTTGGTCAACTTGAACAATCCCTGCTGTTCATATTGGGCAATTTGCTGTTCAATCTTCGCCTTCTGAGTGTTGATATTATGAATCTTGGTGGCCACGATGGCCTTCTCGACTGTGTTTGTCCCCTCACGGTACAAAGTGAAAGCATTCCCCCATTCTTTGCGCATGATGGCTTCATCGATTGCGCCCAACCGTAAGGTGGCCTCGGAATGGAGCTTGATTCCGAACTCATCTTGAACAAAGGTCTTAAGCTTGTTGACAAAGGTGTCGTACTCCCCTCTCAACTTCTCAGCTTGCTCCTCCAATTTAGCAAAGACTTGATCTGCCCCCGCCTCACCCGCCTCGGCCTGCTGGTAGGCTTCCTTGAACTTCTGAGCACTGAATAGACCCTCCGCATCCGCGAGAGTAGTGGACACCTTCTTGAACTCCTCCGCCGCATAGGTGGGGGCTTGGTTGGCCTCTGCCGCATCAACTCGTTCTTTCAGGTGGGTGATGGCGGCTTGTCCACGTGAATTCCAGGTCTTGGTCTCGGCGGCTTGAGCTTTCTGTTCAGCGGAGAGTGCTTTCTCGCGTGAGGTTTCGAACTGGCCCTGCTCCATCAAGGA
>CAZORO010000283.1:0-4177 GCA_964581845.1 uncultured bacterium | reverse complement strand
CAGCCAACTCAACGAGGGAGGCCGCGATTGTCTCGGCATCGTATTCCTGTGCCTTGGCTTCGATTGCGGAATTCGCGGCTGCTTGTGCACGCTCCACCAAGAGCCTTCTGGCCTGAACCGCTTCATCACGGGCCTGAGTTACCTTTTGCACGGAGCCCTTGAAGTCGGATGCTTGGTAGGCCTTACGGGATTGGTCGAGTGCATCAAGCGCCTGATTATAGGTGGGAGCGGCATAACTGGCCGCGCCCGCTATCTTCGCGTTCTCCAGTTCTTTCTCCGCGAGCGGGACCAGCTCATCGAACAGGATCTTATAGGATTGTTGAGCAGCCTCCCTGGATTTCGCCAACGCCCCTTCACTAGCCTCGATTGCCTCCCTCCATTCGGACTTGGCTGCGCTCGCCTGCGCCTGCGCCAAAGCGGTAGAGGCATCCTCAAGGAAATCAGGCGCGTTCTTCTCCGCACCGGCATCCTTGGCTTCTTTATAGGCCGCCTCGACCTCGCTTATGCGCTGTTGCGCCAGGTTGCGTAAACCTGTCTCCAAACCTGAGATCATCTGTTCGGCCTTGGAAAGGGTCGCCTCGGCTTCATCATAAGAGGCGGAGCTGACTTGACCGGTGGCGTTTTCTATCAATCCCTGGATGGCCTGATAATCCTCTTTCAAATAGGTGTAAGTGCCACGTTCCTCGGTGGCTTGCAGGCTGATCTCGTCTTCCCGGATTCGTACGGAGAGTTTAACGGTGCGAGCGTCACCAATCGCTTCCTCAATCAAATCACTGCCAGCAGTGACGGCATCCTCCGATTCCTTGAAGAGGATTTCGCGTGCCAATTCCTGGGCCTTGTCCCGATGGGCCAGGGCTTGAGTGAATTTGTCAGCGGCAATCTTGTCTGTCTCCCACTTACGCGATTCCTCAATGCGCGCGGAGAGTTCTTTGATCTGCTCAAGGAGGTCATCCTCCCGAGCCTTCACCTCACTCCGCGCTGTGTTGAGGGCTGTTTCGGCGGATGCAAAGGCCTCATCGAACTTCGCGTCACGGCTTTGAGCGATGGCCTCATCCAGAGCGGATTTTGCGGCGCTGATTTTCTCCTCTGAAACATCTGGCTCGGCTCCAGCCAGATCGATCAACCGTTGGGCATGTTCGATGCGGGCCTTGGCGCGCGCCTCCCGGGCTTTGACAGTGTAGCGTTGAAGCTCCAGCTCGACCGCCGGAAGGCGCTCCAGGACCGCACGGTAACTCGCGGACGCGATCAATGCCTTGGCCGTCTCGATGGCTTGGGGAATCTGAATGGATTCAGGAGCATATTTGGGGACTTCAATCGCTTGAGCCTGTTTCCAGGCATCCTCGATCTTGGCGATGCTCAATTCAGATTTGTCTTTTTCGATCCGGATCAGTCCGGTGGTGGCCTCGTCAAGGGCGGCTTTAGCGGCCATGATAATCGCATCATATCCCTGCTCACCCTGAGCGACTTGATTCTTGGCCTGAAGCATAGTGGAAGCACTGGCGACCGCCCTGGATGCGGATTCAATCAGTGTGGCTTCCTCCGGGGCGTAACTCCGTATTTTGGCCAAGGTTTCAGAAAGATGGGTCTGAATCCCGGCCAGGTTTTCCTGTTTGGATTGGATTTCCGCACGGACGTGTGGCAGGCGTGCCACGATTTGCTCGGCCAGATTCTTTGCATCGTCACTTCTCGCTAGAGCCTCGTCATAGTTTCCCGCCTCGGCTGCCGCACGGGAATCTTGCAGTGCACGATCAGCATTATCGAACTCCTGGGGGAGATAACGATCTGCCTGCTGTGAACGAACATCGGAAATGAGAGTCTCCACTTCCTGGTTCTTTTTCCCCACCTGCCAGTTCTTGTAAAAGCCGCAGCCGCCGAGGGCCAACACCGGCAACAACATCAGGGCCACAATGGCCCGGCCCCGGTTCGGAGCAGTCATGAGGATGGTCATGATTTGTCCTCCTGATCCAAACGAAATTGGATCGAAATCAGTGTGTCATGCAAATTCAGAAAGACTGTATGCCAGTGTTTCTCAACCTTGTGATAGTTTTCTTTTTGGGTCTTCGAGATTTTCTCAAGGTTGACCACCATGCGCAACAGATCGGTGATGTATTGTCCCCCGATGTAAAGCGGCCCCAGCTGGTCATACAGGTATTGGTGACGGCGGGCAACATCCGATTTGGCCTGGAGAAACTGGAGCTCCTTCTGAATCGTAACAGGATCACCCAGATAGATATGGCGAAAGGTCCAATAAAACTGAACCCATGCATCAAGAAAAGACTTGATGGTGGCGACACACTCTTCCAAATGCTCCCGCTCTTTGGGCGGAATCGCCACAGAAGCGCTTTTTTTTGCCATTGTTTAGAGAATCCTCCGGCCCATCAGTCCGCATAGGTCAGGATCGGGCTGACTTCACAATTACTCCATCATGCACTAGAAACCCGCGGCAAACCCCATGGCTCCCATTCCGGGAGTGAACGCTGTCGGGGTTCCTACGTTGTAGCCTCCCCCAGTGGGAAAGCCCATCGCTCCCAGTCCGCCATATCCGCCACCATATCCGCCACGCCCCATCATCCCATAGCCACCATACACCGGCGCTCCCCCCTGCAAACCCAGCCCACTTAGGCCCAGCGCGGAAAGGGAACCCGCCGCACCGGAACGGTAGCCCGCGATCTTAACCGCCGATAGTCCCCCTGGAAACCAACTAGCGCTGGCAATATCTGTCCCCGCCAAGGCTGCCAGCATCTTTCGTTCAAGCTTGACCTTCTTTCCGTCCGCAAGTGCTGCCTCCCAATTCTCGATGCCCTTGGATTCCCGCCGTGACTCTTGTGAGTTGGTTCCCAGACCTGTGGGGGGATCCACGGTGTCTTCGAAGGGTGTCAGATCCTTCCCTTCGGCGTTCTGGTAAGCGCGCATGATTTCAAGACTATCACGCATAATGAACGCATACATCCTCTTTTCCAGGGCGGTTAACCTGTAAACTCCGGGACTGGTTCGCGCATCTGTCTGCCAGGGTATATCTTCTCCATCCCATTCCAGAGAAACTAATGGAAAGCCGAAAAACTTCTGCGCCCCTTCCTCGTGATTCCCGATTGTGAACAAGAGGCCTTTGAGCTCATCGTAATTCGCCGCGGTACGGGGTCCGATGAAGTCAGTCGAATTGACTAACACTCGTGAAGGGAGACCATCATAAGGTACTTCGTCACCATGAGACCCATCATCAAACATCTTGAGGGACTCTTCTTTTTTCTGACGGAAAGGCCGGACAGTCACGTCGTTCGTAATCATGCGTCCGTCAACTGCATCGTAAATCCTGCTGGCTCCCTTCTGACGCCACCCTTCCTTAATGGTGACCAGGACTTCGGCTTCCTCGGAACTACTTTCGCTCGTTTTCCCCCCTTCGGATGGGGCTGGTGCGGAAGGTCCAGTAGTAGCGGCTTCGGGTCCAGGTGGAGGTGCTGGCTGACCTGTTTCGGTTTCGGGCGGCGGACCGGGTGGTGGAGCTTCCTGCGCGAAAAGCATGTATGGCAGGAAAACCAGGATACAAAAAACCATCAGGGAGCCCATGATTCTCTTCCAGGCTCTCCCTTCATGTTTTAAATGGTCTTTGCTATTGAATGAGAAACCGGTCAATCGTTTCACTGGACCTTGGTGACCCCCACGCCTTGTAATCATTGTCAAACATTTCACTTATGACACGTGTATTTCCGGAGTTTCGGACAGTATGAGTGAAACAAACCGGCGAGGAGATCTTTTACCCCCAGTTTTCGGGGCCCCCTCGCTTTACTTCTCCACATGCCCGAATGCCCATTTCTCTTAGCTCTTGTGGTGTCCTCGCGAAGGGATCGTCCAACCGGGAATCCCACGGACCCATCGAACCCCTTACCCCGGAAGAAAGTATAGGAATGGAGCCGGAATAGTGTCAATAAGCTGAGGTTTCTCACACCCAGACCCGGAGCCCCTTAAAAATGCCCATTAAGATCCCAATTATACTCAAGAAACACCACCTTCACTGTCTTTTCCTTGACAAATGACTGGTCGGTTTCGGAAAGATAAGGCAAGACATAGGCTCTGACACTGGGTGCATGGGTGGTAAAGTCTTTCTTGAACCATTTGAGAACCGGACTTAAAAACAGGATTCTCTTGTCTTTATCCAACCGGTTTCGCGTGGGATCCTGGA
>CAZORO010000282.1:0-7319 GCA_964581845.1 uncultured bacterium | reverse complement strand
ATAGAGAAAGAAGATGATGAAGAAGGCCACCATCATCCACACTGAAGCCCCTAGTAAGCATCCACAGGTGATGAGATAGGCCACGCACACCAGGAAACCGATGACCGCTGTCCGGTAACGGACCGCCTCGCCACTTTCATCCAAGCCACCGGGAAGATTCCAGATCGTCCGCCAAATACCCAGGATGTGACGCCGCGAGACCCACAAGGCTAGCAATCCCAGCGCCATATAGGCCCCACCGGATTGCTCCACCACAAAGGGGAAACCAGGCAGGTCTTGAATGCCTAGCTGGGATGCGATCACCAACTCCAATTTGAACATGATAAAAAAGAACCAGCAACTAAAAGCCAGATCGGTTGGCAGAAAATACGCCAGACCGATCACGAATGGATAGAAATGGACCTCAGTACCGGCGATCGCACTCCAGGGACGTTCGAGGAAGTAGTCTCGGAAGAGGAACGCCTTTACGATGGGGATGAAGGGAAGGCTGGGAAAGAAGAATGCGAAACCATTCAGGATATCGATGGCCGCCGCTATTCCAAAGGCATACCAAAAGAGGCGGTTTTTAAGAAGCCCGGGAAGATCCGTGGAGATCATCATGGGAATCTGGATGATGGGGAAACTTAAACGCTCCTTCTCAGTCCATTGTTTCCGCAGCAGGGAATTGAGGAACAAGAGCGAGAACATGAGAGCCATCAGGAACAGTCCCCAGAAGGCCAAGGGTTTGGCCCAGACAAGAAGTGTGTGCCAGCGGTAGATCGAGGCATTGCCAAGAGCCAGCGAGGTCATAGCCTCTTTGTCGTTCAGGATGGCCCAGGATTTCAGGTGCGGGATCAGAGTTTCTTCCCAAAGGTTCTGGGGGTTGGCCGCGAACTTGGGGTAGGCTATCAGAGGGATAAGGATTTGGAGCAGATCATGGCTGCACAGGGTTCCCGCCACCGAGAGCATGACATAAATCGTCATGAATTCACCTGGAGTCAGTTCGGCTCCAGGAAAACGCCACCGGATCCACAGGTTGATCAGAGCCAGGACAAAAAGGGTAAAAGTCACATGGTAGAAAAGCGAAATGGCCGTCGAATGGCCTGTGTACCAGATAATCTCGGCATTCACCACCCACAACGCGAGGAGTGGCATCAGTGCGCAGGCGATTGCGATGGCGCGCACAGTGACCACCCGGTAAGAGGATGTGGTCCTTTCTCGGATCTCCTCGCCCAGGAGTGTCTCTGTGTCTGGAATGGGGTTTGCGGCTTCCGTCATCTCCAGGAACCAGTTCCTTCCCCCGTAAATCCCGATGCATCCTACCGGTTTGCCCGGAAAGATGGAACCTTACAAATGTTAACCAGTTTACTCATCCAATCGCCATGATAGTCACTCTTCAGGAAGAACACCTTGAACAGGTTTTATCAATCGAACAGCAGAGCTTCAGTGTTCCCTGGACAGAGGAAATGTTTCTGGTGGAGTTGGGTGCTCCGTACAGTTACTCATGGGTTTGGCTAGAAGACGATCAAGTGTTGGGGTATTTGATCTGTTGGCTGGAGTTTGAGGATTTCCACATCGCCAACCTGGCTGTTTCACCCGTTGCCAGGGGCCGTGGAATAGCCAGACAGCTCATGAACCATGCCCTGATTTGGGCTTTGCGGAATGATGTAGAACGGTCTCTGCTCGAAGTGCGCGCCTCCAACACAGCCGCCTGGAATCTCTACACCTCGCTTGGCTTCAAACCCATTGCGATTCGTAAAGATTATTACGATCTCCCTCTTGAGGATGCGATTGTCCTTGAAAAAAGGTTCTAAGCCACCCTTTATAAGCTTTTCCAGAACTCATCGAGTTTCCTGGATAATCCCTCCTCGATTGGAGGATCCAGGGACCCGGAGTGTTGAGTTGGAAGCAGATCTGCCGCCTCGGTGGCGATCCCTCCCAGCAGATATTCGATCTGACGCAATCGTTCACTACCCAGTGTGTGGTTGAGTCGCCGGATGGAGCCTAGTAAGTACAAAAGTTTATGACGGAAATGCTCAACACGCTCGGACTGGCTCAAGTCCTCAATGGATGAATGATCGGAGAGGGTATAATCGTTTTCATCCAGATCCGGCTTATGGGAAAGCCAAGCGCGTAAGGATTCGGCCACTTGGTTGTGTGGAATAATCCCTATATCAATGGCAATCTCTCTTAAGACGGGGTCGTAGGGCAGCACTCCCCCCAGTTCCCAGCGTAACCGCTGATTCTGATACCAGTCCTGGATACATTCCTCGATCTTTTCCTCGATCTCACCATCTACTGGATGAGTGATTGCAACATAAAGCAGCATGCCAGCCTTCCTCGCCGGACCCGTTTGGAACCCCCAGCACAATTGCCGGGTGAACTGTTTCCCATCTGGGTACCTCAAGGAGACTTACTCCCCGAGCGGAAGGAGAATGCGTGACCCACTCCGGCATGACCGTGCCGTGGCATCCACCACATCCATGTAGGCCACTCCATCCTCGAAAGAGGGTTCTGGGGCCTTCTCTCCTCTCAGTACCCGGATGAAATCCAGTTCGACTTCCCACCCCCTTGATTCATCGTCCGGAAGAGCCAGTTCCTTGAGACCTCCTTCTCCCAAACGTGCTCCTAAAATCCGCTCAGGGTCCATCTCATAAACCAGGGTTCCCTCGCTTCCATAGACTTCGATCCGGTCAGTGGGGGCGGCATAGGCGATCCCCGAGAGCGAATACTGAGCAATTGCTCCAGAGGCCATTTCCGCCACCATCCAAACCGCATCCGGAATCCGGACTGGTTCGATCAATCCTGATAAAGGTTCTACACGTTCTTTGATATATGTTTGACACATTGCCTGGACACTGGTGGTCTCCCCAAACCAACGCCGTACTACCTCGGCATAAATTCCGAGAGTCAACACATTCCTCCCCGAGAGCGTGGCATCCTGTCTCCAGGTGAGGGGGGAATGGGAATCGAGGTATCGTCCATGCATGGAGGTAACACGGATAGTGAGGGGTTCTCCAAGATACCCCTCGGCCAAGAGTCTTTTCATGGATAATCCCCATTTCATTCCATGTGGGGCGGGACATATCATCGCGGGCAGCCCTGTTGATTTTTGTGCATCGCGCATGGAACGTGCTTCAGCGGCGTCACGTGCCATGCGTGCTTGGCAGAACACCGGTTTCCCTGCCAAGAGAGCCGCCATGCTGGCCTCCTTATGAAGGTATGGCCAAGCCCCAATCACTACCGCATCGACACGTTCCTCCGCGATCAGATCGTGCCAATCCTCGAATTGTAGTGGGATTCCATACTCCTGCCCAATCCGCTCGGTGGATTCCTTGGAACGGTTACAAACAGCCACGATCTCCACCCCGGGAATTCCTTTGAAACCGGGCAAATGACGTTGACGGACAATTCCTCCCGCGCCGATGATGCCAATCCGAATGGGTTCATGCATATTCCTTCTCCTCCTTCTGGAACTGGTAGGAACGTTGTTCTCTCTCCTGTATCGTAATGAATGACTTTAGGTTTGGCCTATACCCATGGATTCTTTGAATACTGGTGACCTTCTCGTACGGATCCAGCGCAAGGATCAGCATCTCAAAGCGCTTGTAGAGATGAGCGCTGGCATGACTGCGATCCAAGACCTTGCATCGCTGATGGCATTCACCGCCAGCCGGACCCAGTGTCTCCTTGAGGTGGAAGCAGTGACGATTCTCGGTTGGGATGAACGCGCCCAAGAACTGGTCCTTATAGGTGCAGCTGGAATATCCGATCCTTATTACCCATCCTGGGCGTTCACTTTCGCCCGCCAGGCATGGGAGTCCCATCATCCCATTCTCCACTTCCCGAAGGAGGAAGGGAGCTCTTCCCTGGAGTCTGTGGAATCTGAAGCCGATACCGCAATAATCCTTTTTGTTCCTTTCGAGGATTCTCTTGAAGCATCCGGTGTCATCTTGGTGAAACGCTCTCCTCCTCAGCGTGTGTTCGATGAAGAGGAAGTCAATCTTCTCATCCTTATCGCCTCCTTAGCCGCGAGTTCCTACCGCAATTTGCAGCTGTTGAGCGATATGCGGGCTCAGATCCATAACATCCATGCGGTTCAAGAAGTTGGAAACCTGTTGGTTTCCACTTTTGATGTGAATACGGTGCTTCAGCTGGTTGTCCGGGGTATCCGAGACGTAACCGGTGCCAGTGTCTGCTCAATCATGCTCTGGGATGAAACAGGTGAATATCTCATCATACGCGCCTCCGAGGGTGTCCCTGAATGGATTGTTCGACAGGCACGGGTTAGACGTGGCGAGAGTATCTCGGGGTGGGTGGCCCAAGAGGGGCGTCCCCTTTTAATCAAGAACATCGATGAAGATACGAAATTTGAGGGAACCGCGGAGGGAAGATACCGTTCCAAGTCACTGCTTTCGGTCCCGCTGAAAACACGGGGACAAGTTCTGGGAGTGATCAACATCAACAATGACCATACTCCAAGGGTCTTCACCGAGCAGGATCAGGAAATCCTCATGCTCTTCGCCAACCAAGCCGCCATTGCACTCGAAAATGCTCGCCTGTATGGTGAGCTGGAAAAGCTCGCAATTACCGATGGCCTTACCGGCCTTCCGAATCATCGTACTTTCCAGGAGCGTCTGCTGCGCGAGATTTCACGGGCCGAACGGTTCAAACAGGAAATTTCATTGATTATCCTGGACATCGATCATTTCAAACTAGTCAACGATAAATATGGTCACCAGGTCGGCGACCAGGTTCTCCGAAGAGTGGGGAATACTCTTCAGGACCAGCTGCGTAAAATGGATTTCGTGGCGCGTTATGGGGGTGAGGAGTTCGCGGTGATTATGCCGCAAACCCGCAAGAATGTGGCCATTCGCATCGCTGAACGCCTACGGGAAAGCGTTGCTCAGGGACGCTATCTCAAGGCCGAACCTGACCGTTCGATTACGATAAGCTTGGGTTTGGCTGAGTACCCCTCAGATGCAACCGAACCCCCAGCATTGGTCGAAATGGCGGACCGGGCCCTCTATATATCCAAGGAGCGGGGAAGAAACCGCGTGACCGCGGTGGGTGAGAATAATGATTGAGATTGTGGATTACGGAGCGGGCAACCTGCGCAGTGTACTGAAAGGAATTGAATCAGTGGGGGGTGAGGGACGGCTATGCGGTGATCCTGCCCGCATAGAGAAGGCGGATGGGGTGGTTTTTCCGGGGCAAGGTTCCTTTGCTACAGCGGGAGAGAAGCTCTCCCAGCTTGGTTTTATCGAAGTGCTCCGGGCTTACATCGCTCAGGACCGTCCTTACCTGGGGATCTGTCTGGGACTGCAACTCCTTTTTGAGAGTAGCTCTGAGGCGCCAGGGGCTAGCGGACTAGCGGTTTTCAAGGGACATAACAAGCGCTTTCAACTTGGCAAGAAGGTTCCACACATGGGCTGGAACTCAGTAGCCTGGAGGAAGGACTCCCCCTTCTTCCGTGGTCTTCCGGATGATTCCTTTTTTTATTTCATCCACTCTTACTTCCCTGTTCCTGAGGACCAGGAGATCATCGCGGGGGAGACGGAGTATGAGGAAACCTTCTGCTCAGCGGTCCAACATAAGAATCTTGCCGCAGTACAATTTCACCCTGAGAAAAGCCAACGGCTCGGACTGCGGATCCTTCATAATTTTGTCGAGATTTGCCGGAAAGTGAACTGAGTCATCATGATTTTGATACCTGCTATCGACTTGCTGGGTGGTAAATGTGTACGCCTTCTGCGTGGGGAGTATGACAAAGCCACTGAGTACTCCGATGATCCGGTAAAAGTGGCGCGTACTTGGCACGAAGGTGGCGCCAAACGGATTCATGTGGTGGACTTGGATGGAGCCAAATCGGGAAAACCAGTCAACGAAGGTCTGATCCTCCAGATCGCCCGCGATGCGGGTGTTCCCATCGAGGTGGGAGGAGGTATCCGCTCTCTCGAAGAGATCAACCGTTACCTCTCGAATGGTGTTGACCGTGTTATTCTGGGTACCGCCGCCTTTCGTGACAAAGATCTTCTGAGGAGTGCTTGCCATGAACATCCAGGGCGTGTCTGGGTGGGTATCGATGGACGCAATGGCCGTGTAGCGGTCGAGGGGTGGATCGAGGAGACCGCCACCAGTGTCTATGACCTGGCCAAAGTGTGCGAAAAGGCAGGTGCGGCGGGAGTGATCTTCACCGATATCGCCCGCGATGGCACCTTGGTGGGTCCGAACCTGGAGTCCCTCACGGAGATGTGCCGTCAGGTTACGATGCCGGTCATCGCCTCGGGCGGTATTTCTTCTCTCGATGATCTTTACGCCATACGGAACTTAGGTCTTCCCCAGATCGAAGGGATCATCACTGGCAAGGCCCTCTATGCGGGTGCATTCACCATTGAAGAAGGTATCGCGGCCGTTGAGGGGGAGGAGCCATTGCGGGGATCGCTGATCATGCCAGGGTGAGGGGGAGAGCAACCGGTCAGGTGGGAAGCTATACTTGGAGGGAAGGAGACTCTCGATCATGACCAAACTTCTTGAGACAGCGCTGACAGAAATCCAAAAGCTTTCCGATCAAGAACAGGATGCAATTGCGTCGTTAATTCTTGACGAGCTGATGGATGAGGCTCGGTGGGATGAATCGTTCTTCAAATCACAAGATGCACTCGCCAGACTTGCAGACAAGGCAAGAGCTGACCGCGCAGCCGGCCGCGCCAAGGGAGCGGGGTTTGATGAAATTTGACCTCGTTCATATCAGAAGACTTCATGGATTGCTTCCGTGGACTACCACTTTCGGTTCAGGTGGCTGCAAGGAAGGCCTATCATCTTTGGGAAAAGAATCATTTTCATCCTGGACTTCACTTCAAAAGGATCCATGAACATCGAGAAATCTATTCGGTGAGGATTGGTATAGGTTGGCGAGCTATTGGGTATGTAGAGGAAGACAGTATCACCTGATTCTGGATTGGATCACATGCTGAATATAACAGCCTCATTTCAAGAATATAGAAATCAGGAAGACATATTTGAAGCGAATCGATTGTAGACTGTTCTACTCCTTCCCATATTCCTCCAGCTCCCCCTTCACTCTTTCGTACAACTCTCCCACCCACTCCGGCATAGGAGGCAAATCTGAAGGCAGTTCCCGGACCCGGAAGTCCACTGGGCTGAGGATAACTTTTACATTCTCCTTCCCGGTTTCAGCCACTAATACAAACAGATCCTCGGCGGCCTCATCTCCCATCGCCAGGCAGCCGATGGAGACCTGATCCCCATGGATCATAATATCTCCGCCGAGGTTGGTACGGCCATCTAGTTTGGCCTTGGCTCGGTCGAATTCATTG
>CAZORO010000281.1:0-7319 GCA_964581845.1 uncultured bacterium | reverse complement strand
ATAACCAAGCTCCAAACGATTCTCAAGGAGGATGGGGTGGAAATCCCCTATTAAGGGAAGATTGGGTGATTCAATCTAAGTTGGAATTTGACAGACTCTCACGGTTGATCCTAAAAACGGCAATTCCCAACAGGCGTGGATTGACACTGTCGCAACTCATTACGGTGATGTGTGCATTACGCCGGTGACCCGCCGGGATTGACAGCATTTACGTCTCTAGCACATTCATCTTCGATAGAACATTGGGACTGGCATAATTCAGCAGACAAACTCTGCCACACAGTTCGAAGAGAGGCCGTTTGTCACAATCCGCCAGTGAAGATTTCCACCTGTCAGTATATGGTCCAAGCCGAGACCCCCGTGGGAACTACGTAGCGGACTCGCGCCATCATGTCCAAGGGATACCCTGTATCCATTAAAGTGATCCATTTCCCCAGATCGACGTCATACATCCAACTCCGGTTATCTGGACGCTTCCAGGTAACGCCATTGTAGTAGGTGGTGTCTGTCTCCAACCATCCCACAAAAACGTCCCCCTTGTTCACGTTGATACCATTAATGACGGTTCCCACTCCAACCACGACATCATCGATGCTCCACCCGCAAGAGGTTATGTTGTCATTGGTTGGCCCGATACCCCAACGGACATAAACGGTTTTCTTGCCATCAGCGATCGAGGAAATGTCATATGATTGCAGGGTCCATTCGTCGTCGCAGAAATCGGTGGTTCCATTATGCCAAATCGCGGTCCAGGTGGTTCCATCATCGGAAATTTCCAACGTGGCATGGTCATTGGGCTCTCTTTCCACTCCCAGCCATCTTTGAAACTCAAGGGTGGTTTTCTCCAACGCTGAGCAATCAATGGGCGTAGTTGTAAGATACTGCGCAGTCATGTTATTCTGATATGGATTATATGCATAAACATTCGTCCCACTGTAAGCTGAATTAGGGCCACGGTACCAAACATCACTGGTGGGAGTACCACGCTGCCAATCCGATTCCGCTGTCCACCCCGGATCGGATTCCATGTCCCAGATATAGACCGGTTCGACTTTGTCAAAAACAAGCGGAACCTCATACCAGGCTCCGGTGAAGGGTACCTGGACCTCCTTAGAGGGGGTCAATTCCGTACCCGGTCCGCCTCCGGCTCCATCGTCATCCCACACCTTCACCCAGATCGGAACCGGATCCTCCCCCTCGGAATCCCCATAGGGCATCAAGCGCAAGGTGGTTAATGTGACCGGGTACTTGGGAGGTGTAAAACGAACAGCGAAACCGCCTCCCTTCCCACCGTATCCCCAGTACCATTGGCTCTCTCCTTCGTCATAAAGGATCTGACTGGGGGCATTGATGAGGCGGTGGATCTCGGTAGAGGAATAACCCCCCGCGGCAGTCAGTGTGAAGGTCACCGGCAGGATTTCATCCTCCGGACAAGACGGCGAAATCGAAACCCCCACTGTGTCTTCGATCTGGGTCACGGTACTGGAGTACTCTATATCTCCATAGGACACATTTCCATCGCTGATACTCAGATAGGGATTTGCCGTCTGGGCGGAGAGTTGAACATTCCCGGCTACAAAGTGCGAAGTGACTTGGGGAAGCAATGTGCCTGTCTCGCCCGCATCCAGCTTTCCATTGGCATATACCTCGGTGGAAACTGTCTGGGAAATTGAATCAACCCGGAGTCCACCGATGCCGTGCGGTCCAAAGGCTTTGGCAATCTCGAGCATGTGGGGAGTGCCATTCTGCAGATTGGAGTCGATATCATCCGTAATCAGGAGGTCCTCGTAGTAATCCAGGAAGGATTCCGCAAGGTTGAAGCGCGCGAAATGGATCAGGTGATCCGCGAGGTCCTTTCCAAGCAAGACACGAAGAGACCACAACCCCGCGCCGATGATTCTCGCGTCACTGTAGACATATATTTCAAGGTCCTCGGGGACTGATAAGTTGTTGTCCATATTCCGCCACCAGGGACTGCCAATAATCATCCCCCCTTCACCGATCATTGGGTCATTAGTGATCGTGCACGCGAAATAATCACTCCAGGCCTCATCCATCGCGCCTGTCTGGCCTTCATCGGGCAGTAGATCATCCGGGTAGATATTGTGAGTGACCGCATGGGCGAACTCGTGATAGATGTTATCGGCGAAATGAGCCAGGTTACGACAGGTTGTTCCGTCTCCTTCGCCAAAAGACAATCCCCAACCATCGTAATAGGAGTCGGTATCTTCAATCCCCCTCCTTGCCACGGCGGGCATTGAGTAATCGACACCTGTGAAGGATGGATCGATGGCCTTGATGCTCTTACGAGCTACCCCCATGTGGTAGAAAATATTCAATTCATCCAGATCATATAAACCAACCGTGAAGTCAGGATCAGTGGGGGCTGTGAGTAACTCGATGTCATCGATGTTCCAGCCAGAGTATGCGACAGCGTAGTCAGTTGGCCCCAGGTCCCACTGAATAGAGACAGTGGACTGCCCATCAGCTACATAAGAGATGTCGTAGGTTACCTGTCTCCAAGAAGTGTCCTGGATGTCAATTGAGGGATTTTGGTACACGTTGTGCGGGAATCTAACGTTGTTAAAAACTAGAATGCCGGCGGGATCATACTCCCTTGCTTCAATACCCAGCCATCTCCAGAAGCGCAAGTGTGTTTCCGTGTATCCTGAGCAGTCGATCTCGCTAGTAGTTAGTGCACATCTCCGCCGGATGCCGTTTGCATAGGCACCGCTCAGGTTGTTACCGTAGACGTTCTGTCCAGTGTGAGCCTGGCTGGGATCGCCCTCAGCTCCAAGCGGGACCCCCCACTCCCAAAAATTCCCCAGATTCCATCCGGGACTTGTATCCAGATTCCAGGACTGGACCACGGTTAGCTCGGGAATGGTCCAGTTCCAACCCGCCGGATCCGATGGAGAGGTATGGTTATATTGAAGGCGTGGCCCATCTTGATAGACTATGTCGGCGAAGGGGCCTTTCAGTTCGGAGTGAAGCAGTGGTGTTCCAGTGGCGGGAGTCTGTACAGAGAAATCGCCAGTTGCGGAGGTGATAGTGGTTTCTCCCCCAGCGAGGATGCTGATGTCATCGACATACCAGCCGGAGTATGTGTAATATTCATCCGTAGGCCCCATTCCCCAACGTATGTAGACAGTCGATTTCCCATCGGCGATGGCTGAAATGTCGTAGATGCAATACTCCCATTCATGGCATGTCCTGGTCTCATAGGAACTCCACACCGTCACCCAATCGGTTCCATTACTAGAGACCTGGAGAGAGGCGTGGTCATAGGGAGCGGACTCGATCCCCAGCCATCTCCAAAAGGAGAGGTGAGTCCCAGAAAGGGCGGAACAGTCGATGGCCTGAGTGGTGAGGTATTGGGTGGCTGTCATATCGTTGATGTAGCCTCCCTTTAGGTTGTAACCAAGGACTTTAGTTCCAGTGTGACCGGCGGTCGGGCCTCTATCATCTCTGTAGTACCCAAATCCCCCATCGCCGTTGGGGATACCATAGGCCCACAGTCCCTCTTTGGTCCAACCCGGATCGGAAGTGAGATCCCAGGAATAAACCGGTGTCTGCGAGAAACTGTGCACATATTCATTCTCGAAGGGAACGATTTGGGGGGTATCGTTGTAGTAGGCGGGAAGTATCTTTCCCTGGACTGTCCCATGGGCAGTGGCAAAGCGGTATTTATTGTAGCGGACATACTCAACACCGTTATTGGCGTCCACCACGGTCACCCAGTCTCCCAGGGGATCCGTCATGTGGATGACCTGACGGTAAGAGATCTGGAAGAGATTTCCCTCTGGGGTGGAAAGTGGAAAGAGCACCTTCTCACTGCTTTTCAGGTGATATCGTGGTGTCTTATCCGTTTTCTTCTGCTTACCGATCTGTTTCGCCGAGAGAGCGGCGGTTTCCTGTCCGTTTAAGGCAGTGGTGGGAGAATAGTTTACGTCCGGCCAACAACTGGAGGTGAGCACGGAAAGAATTCCCTGGGAGTCCAGCGTGGCCTTCAGATAGGCTCCATAAAGAGGGAGGCCATCCTTCTTCTGCTGATAAATGAAGTAGCTTCGGCCCACCTTCGCCGTCTGGCTCAACAAAGCCAGTTGGGAGTATTTCACCCCCAGTAGATCCGGATTCTCATCCACGAATTGGCGGAGCAAAGTTTCCTTCTCCTTCAGGGTGGCGTTGCTCTTGAGTCCCTTGGCGATCGGAACTCCCCTCAGTCTACGCAGGACACCGGTGGAGGGATTCATTTCAAGATCTCCAGTGGCTCCATATTTAGAGCTGAGGAGCAAGCGGTTCTTGGTTGCGAATTGAACCGCTGCTTTCTCCCTGGAGATTGATTGGATATTGTTGACAATCGACTGGTAGGTAAATGGAACGTACTTGAATCTCTGACGCGCCAACTCGTCAGGTGCGCGAAAGGCAAGAGCAGCAGGAAGTAGAAGGAAGGAATACATGAACAACTCAACGAAGATCCAGGAACGGAACATGCGAGAACGCATAATTAGTACCCTCCTCTGCGAGAGAGACTAAACACCTCCCAAATGTGAGAGAATGAAATGGCACAGGCCTATTGGTCCATTTCAATATCCATAATACATGCAGAAAGCCAGCAAGTATACAAAAATGTGGGTTGTGTTAATAATGACGCCCCGGCAAAAAGTCCCTTGGTGATTTCTTGCAGAATATAGGCTTTTCCTGTAGACATACTAGGGGGCTTGTGCGATAATGCAAGTGTAGTGAAATGAAGGGGATTGAGGGGGGAGAGGGGTTGCACAAGATCACCGATTTAGATGTACCTACGTTATTTGATCCATGGGAATACCTGGGTCCGAAACGGCGCCGCATGTTGGAACGTGGTTGGGCGGGCTTGTTCCAAAGAGAATTGCTGAAGGAATTACCCGTCGAGCGTATCGCGCCACGTTTCCATCCCAGTTTCGGACGTCCAATCAAAGAGCTGCACACCATGCTGGGGGTGCTGGTGTTACAACAGATGCAGGACCTGACGGATGTGGAAGTGGTGACGGCGCTGGCGTATGACCTGCAGTGGCACTACGCACTGAATCTGGGAGGGGAGACGGATGCGGATAAGTATGTGAGCGAGCGTACGGTGCGGAGTTACCGGGGGATGTTGATCGAGTTGGGATTGGATGGAGTTTTGTTCGAGGGTCTGACGGAGAAATTGGTGAAGGTGTTCAAGGTTCCGGTGTCGAAGCAGCGTATGGATTCGACGCATATTGTTTCGAACATGCGCCGTCTGTCACGGATCGGGCTATTTGTGGCATTGATCACGCGGTTCCTGAAGTGCCTGAAACGTCAACACACCGAGCGTTATGACAGCATTCGACGGGAGGTGGTGGAGCGCTATTTGAACAAGAAGGGCAAGGGGTGTTTTGGTCAGCCGAAGCCGAGCCGTACACAAGAGACGCTGCAACGCACGGCGGAGGATTTGCTGCTGTTGGTGGAGATGTTCAGGAATGACGAGGCGGTTACGCGAATGGCGAGTTACCGCATGCTGCGAAGATTGCTGTCAGAGCAGTGCGAGGTGAAGGGAGAGGATGAGGACGGCCAGGTCGAAGTAAAGCCGCCGAAGGGGATCCGGAGCGACAGTCTGCAGAATCCCTCGGACCCGGATGCGAGTTACGATGGTCACAAGGGACAGGGGTATCAGGTGCAGTTGGTGTAGACGTACCGTGAGGAGGAGGAGCAGGAGGATGCGGGCATTCCGGACCTGATCACGTATGTTGAGGTGGAGGGTGCGCATTTACATGACGGACAAGCGTTGGCGCCCGCGCTGAATAATTTGGGGGAACGTGAAATATTGCCGGATAGTATGACGCTGGACACGTCGTATGGGAGTGACGACAACGTCCAATATGCCGCCAAGCTGGGGGTGGAGTTAATTGCGCCTGTGCCGGGAAGTGGAGCGGAGGAGCGTTTGGGATTGAAGGACTTCGAGGTTGATGGAACGACGGGGGAAATCATCAGTTGTCCGGCGGGGGAGAAACCGGTTGTGGTGCGGCGGAGTTTCTGTGAAAAATTGAATACATATATTTGCATCGCCTTGTTTGATGTGGATGCATACATGAGTTGCGACATAATGAACCGTTGTCCAAAGCGTATGGGTATTGAGACGGCGGAAGTGCGATATGATGAAAAGCAGTTACGCTTGGCGGTGCGCCGCCGCTATGAGAAGACGGAGGAGTTCCGGGAGAAATACCGCTGGCGCGCGGGGATAGAGGCGACGAACGCGCGGTACAAATCGCTGATGGGCGCGGGGCGGTTGCGGGTGAGGAGTCTGCCGAGTGTGCGGTATGCAGCTAAGTTGAAGGCGTTGGGACTGAATATTTTGAGATGCGGGAAGGCGCGAGCGGCAATTTTGGGGCTGGAGGGCTCCTTACAGCAATTTTGGCGCCTGTGAGTCACTCTGTCGTGTAGGGTTGCATGGCAGCTAGCCACATGGACACCCGCTTTAAGTCACCCTATACTCAGTATCCGGCCTCAGACAATCGGATCCGGCTCGATATGGAAGAGACTTTTTTCCGTAGCGTCAATAATACAATCTTCAATGTTAACCTCAGAAAGGTATAAACTCAAGCAATTTGTACTGACTGGTGAAATCCTGAAACCAGATATCTTACATGATACTTTACAGGCAAAAGCTGTTATCGGATAACCTGAATATGCCAAAGTTGTGTATGTGGTGCCCATTTGTTTTGATTCTAGATTTTCAGATGAGGTTCCATATATTATTCCACCATGAAAAGTAACAAACTGAGTTACGAGTACCCTCTCATCATAGGTATCATTGCTGATATATATGTCATCATTTGGAAGGGAATTGTCAATTGCCAGTTGAATACTTTGATACGATGTTTCCCAAGAATCACCACCTTGACCATTTCCTATTTTCGATACATAAAGTGTTCGACCATAGGTTTCATTTGGGTTGAAAAATAAGTGAACAACCACCGCCTATAAGGCGGTGGCTTCTATAACGGACTGTAAGTCCTGTTCCGGCCAAAGGCCGGCATGATGACACCCGCTGCAAGCGGGCCAAGGTGTGGATGGACTTAACCATCCACCTTGAAGTCCTCATCCATATCCTGGTTCTGGTTGGCAATGTACTCCGCAATCACCTCATCCGTCACATTCCCCGAACTACAGCAGAAATACCCTCTCGACCACATATGACGCCCCCAAAAGGCCTTCCTCAGATGCGCAAACTCCAACATTAACTTGTACGAGGTCTTTCCTTTTAGGTAACCGGTTTGTGGACGCCATCCACTATCCCTCCTGAATCCATGTCATGCTTA